>CAZMYO010000001.1:0-10238 GCA_964570525.1 uncultured Gammaproteobacteria bacterium
TATGTTCCCATATTTACCACACCGCCGCCGCCAGAAGTTCCCGATATTACAAATTCTCTTCCTCCAGTATCGGTCATGTCAAATAAAGCAGAGCTTATATCATTTGCCGAAGCCGTAGTTCCTTTGATAGCCAAAACATTGGAACCGGAACCAGCGTTTACATTCATCTGATAAATCCCGTTCACAGTCGTAGCTCCCACTTGGAGAGTTCCAGAAGCATTAAGATTGCCGGTAGCCAGCAAGTTGCCGGATACGGTCAAAGGGCCGCTAACACTGGAAGAAGCGGTCGAAATGAAACCAGTGAGAGTGGAGAGGCCGAAAACGCCGAGGGTGCCGGAGGCGCTCACGTTACCGGAGGCGTTAACATAGAATTTACCTAATTGATCAGAGGTAGAACTGGCAACGACAAGAAAGTTTGGACCGAGAGTTGAAGTTACCGTAGAGTTGTCAGTCGCCGAGATATTGCCAATTACGGTTAGTTTATCGCCCGGCCCCCTGGTTCCGATGCCGACGCCACTACCGCTTTTCATATACAGGTCAAAGGTGGCGTAGGTAGAGCTATGCGTTAGCAGAATGTCTTTAAGACTATTAGCAATAATAAATCCGCCGCCGCCAATACCGGTGCCCGCGGCCGTGGCATTGGAATAGCGTAATAATTCAACCAATTCGGTATTCCCAGCCCCCGTGCCAGCTCCGAGTACAAGCTGGCTAAAGTTTGAGGCTCCGGTATGAGCGGTAAGCGATTGTCTTGCTGAAGTTACACCGCCTTCATTGATGAAGATATCAAATCCAGAAGAACCGGCGCCCTTGTTAAGACTACCACCTAAATTGATGGTCGCAGAAGCCATCAAGTTTCCCGTTACATTGAGACTGGAATTGACAGTGGAAGAAGCCGAGGAAATAAAGCCGCCGGTGAGAGTGGAGAGGCCGAATTGTTGATTCGTGCCCGAAGCGCTGACATTTCCAGCAAAGTCAACCTTGAATAATCCCTCTTTGTTGGCAGTACTTGAAGACATAACTAAGGTACCGGATGTCATGGTGCTGGATACTGTGCCGCCGCCAATTGTTAAAAACCCATTCAAATCAAACAGAGCGAGGGGTTTAGCAGCCGAATTCTGCATTTGAAGCAGATCGGCGGTTTGGGAAGCGGAAAAACCCAAAATTTGTAAGCCGACAGTTCCCACCGCGTCAGCGAAAATTCGGGTACTGTTTACGTTGAATCCTATATCCATTAAAGTTACTGTTCCAGCATTTCCCAGTATTTGCATGCCGCCGCGCGCATTTATTGAAGCCGCCGTACCCATAACAAGTGATCCCGCCATAGTTGACGCTCCCTTAACATCAAAAGTGCTGGAGGCTTCGAGGGCTCCCGAAACCTGGAGGCCGGCGCCGACTGACGATGAGGCGTTACTGATGAAGCCGCCGATCAAACTAGAAAGTCCGTTGGCAAGGAAGGTGGAGGAAGCGTTAAGAGCGCCGGCAACTTGGAGTTGCGCGCCGACTGACGATGAGGCGTTGGAAATAAAGCCGCCGGTGAGAGTGGAGAGGCCGAAAACGCCGAGGGTGCCGGAGACGCTCACGTTACCGGAGGAGTCAACATAGAACAGGCCGTTTCCATTTGAGGTGGAGCTGGCGATAGAGAAAAAATTACTGCCCAAAGTCGAAGTTGCGGCTGTGGTCGCCACCGCTATATTGCCATTCATCACCGTCAAACGGTCGACAGGCGAAGCGGTGTTGATACCAACGCTCTGGTTAGAATTGCGCAGGTACAAATCTTTGGTAGTGTAACTAACATTCGTGGTGAGTAGAATGTCTTTTCCACCGTTGGCGATAATAAATCCGCCACCTCCGATGCCAGTGCCCGCAGCCGTAGCATTGGAATAACGGATAAATTCAGTGTAAGTATTATTTGATGATCCCTCTCCGAAAAGCATTTGTGAAAAGATACCAGCTGTAGTCCCATTGATTACCCAAGCCCGCGCGTTGTCTGATCCAGTCTGGTTGATGGAAAAATCTGGGACGGTGCTGATGGGAGAGCCTTTAGACATCTGCCCCGCCCAAGTAAGCGAAGTGGAAGCGGAAAGATTGCCTTGAACACTTAAACCGCCAGCGTTGACAGTGGAGGAGGCGTTGGAGATAAACCCACCCACCAAAGTTGCGGTTGGATTAACCGCGAAGGTGGTTACTGTTGAAGTTGCTACGCCGCTCAAAAACACCGAACTGGAAGCGTTGAGATTGCCGGTAGCGAGCAAGTTACCGGACACGGTTAGGGGTGATCCGATGGAGGAAGAAGCGCTAGAGATAAATCCGCCGATAAAACTAGAAAGTCCGTTGGCAAGGAAGGTGGAGGAAGCGTTAAGAGCGCCGGCGACTTGGAGTTGCGCGCCGACTGACGATGAGGCGTTGGAAATAAATCCGCCGGTGAGAGTGGAGAGGTTGGTCACCGTAAGCGCGGCGAGGTTCATGCCAGAAGCGGTAGTCGTGGCTACGCCGTTGAAGAAAGCAGTGCTTGAGACGTTTAAGTTGCCAGTCTGCACAATTACTCCGCCACTAATAGTCAGCCCGCCGGCCACACTTGAGGAGGTGTTACTGATGAAACCGCCCACCAAAGTTGCGGTTGGATTAACCGCGAAGGTGGTTATCGTTGAAGTTGCTACGCCGCTCAAAAACACCGAACTGGAAGCGTTGAGATTGCCGGTAGCGAGCAAGTTACCGGACACGGTTAGGGGTGATCCGATGGAGGAAGAAGCATTGGCGATGAAACCGTTCTGGAAAGTACTCAAACCGGTAGCTAGAAAAGTGGAGGAAACGGTGGTGGCGCCGGTGACGGAGAGGGTGCCGCCGATGGAAGACGAGGCGGAGGAGATAAATCCGCCGGTGAGAATGGAGAGGCTGGTTATGCCGAGGGTGCCGGAGGCGGTAACATTACCCGAGGAGTCAACATAAAATTTACCCAGAGCGAGGGATGAAGTTTGGCCAAGGATTAAACTGTTTTTACCAAGGGTTGAGGTGGTGGAGCCGTCTCCAGAAAGGATGTTGCCAACGACAGTAAGTTTATCACTGGGAGCAGTTGTGCCGATGCCAACAAAGCTGCTGGTGGCGTTAATATAAAGCGTGCCAGTGCCAAAATTTAGCGGGTTGCCGTTCATGGTAATGCTGGTGGCGGCGTTGAGAGTGGTAGCGAGTGGCGGGTGAACGGTACAGTTGGCGTCGCCAGGGGAACAGTTCGGATCGGTAGTTTCCCCGGGGGCGTAGGGGCTGGTTGGGGGTATTGCAAACACGGGATACAACGCGTAGAAAACCATAAACAAACCTACCGCGACGGTGGCTATGGTTAAAATTTTTGAATATTTTTCTCCGCGTAACTTCCGCGCCATAAAAACTGCTTTGACCTGTGCTTAATTATACCATGTGTTGCTCTTTTTTTGTCTTAATTTAGGGATTTTTCTGTGGATAACTGGAATTTGAGATTATTTGATATACACTTTCTCCACCAGTGCCTCTAAAAGATCTTTAACGTTTTTCTGGGCCTCAACTTCGTTTGCGCTATTAACGAACTTTTGCCAGGATGCTAAAATCTTCGGGTCGTTTAATTGCCTAACCGAATTTTCCAAGCTTAAACGGGTCTCAAAATCTACTTCCTTGTCCGACTTAATCACTCGCTTAATAAACATTTTTAGGAAATTGAGCGCCCGTTCGTTATACCGCTGTGTCGTAACAATTGTTCGCGCGCCATCAAGCTCTCTCGTGGCCGCGAGATAGCGTAAGCCAAAAAAGGCATTGCTGGCCAAGAGCACGAAGATAACTATCCCCCAAAACAATTTAGAATGCATATGGCGTAATTTAGAATTATGAATTAAGAATTATGAATTAATGATTAAGTAAACTGTCATCGGTCCGTGCCATTTGTAATCTAAAACAATTCGTAATTCTTACTTCATGATTATTTCGTGGCGCGTTTCTTGTCTTTATAAAAATTAAACAATAATAAACCGGCGACGATAACCAGAAGCGCGGTCTTCCAATCAATCGCTTTCAACCACCAATTTGTCGCCTTTAATTCTATATTCAGGTGAACACTGCCGCCATCTTCCACGGGGAACGGTTTGCCTTCATAGGAGAGATAGCCGGGGGCGGTTAATTTTATGTAATAGGTTCCGCCCGGCACCAAGAATGAATAGGTGCCGCGGACATCGGTTATCTGCGGGTTATTTTGCTGAAAATCTTTAGCCGGCCATTCTTCGTATACTTTGGCATCAGGATTGAAATGATAAATGGTAACAACGGCGCCGGGGATACGCAATTCCTTGCCGTCCACACTTTCATAAACATAACCTTCCGGGTCAACCACGGCGATTAACCTAATTTGCTTGGTGCCTAAGTCGGGATCTTCGTAATCCATCACGGTGATGATTTCGTATTCACCGGAGGGAATTGGTGTTTTTACATCAGCCGTGTAGATGCCGTCGCCATCGGGATCAGTGTATTCAAATTCTAATAAAACCAATTTTTCTTCCACGGGAACAGGCTTCTCCTGGTTATACGCGAAGGCCGGTTCGGCAAAAAGAAGCGAGGCTACCAAATCATTAAGCCGAATTTCCGCGCGCGGTTGGGTTTCTCGCGATTTAAAAACAATAAAACCGCGCACTTGCCGCACCGGCTTTCCCGGCCGCACCGTGAGATGCAGTTCCTTTCCGGAAATGGTGGAAATTTTTTGCTCGGGACGGCCGCCCTCGGTAAGGGATAGCGCCACTTTTAAATCAACCAGTTGCCCGCCGGCTTGGGCGAAAACTATGTCGGTGGGGATTTTATTTTTAAGATCCTGGGGAAGATTGGCTAAAGGCAGGCCCTTGAACGCGCTGGGCACCCCGCCTATCCCCGGCGCCGGCAGCCCTAGCGCTTTGGCTAACCCCGGCAAATTCATTTTCACCGATTGTAATTTTTCAATATCGCTAAAACGAGTGATACCGACTTCTTTAAAGGTGGTTTTAAGTTGCGGAAAATTTTTCTGGAGCGCCAAAAATTCTTTAGGGAGCGGCGCGAAGACAAAGCGTTGTACCGAAATTGGGTCAATCGCTTTCCAAATTCCCATCATTGACGGAGGAGTAGCTTTGGCGACAAATCTCTCAATCGGTATCTGATTGTTAATCGGCGGCGTCTTGAATAAGTACGGCAGCCACAATTTTATATCTGAATAATATTTGGCGAGCGGAAGCGCCGGTAACTTTAGAGAAGGAAGGAGCGAACTCGCCAACTGCTTTAGTTCATTAAAAATAACGGTCTTATAACTTAATTTAGGAGTAGGGGCAGGCTCAACTGTAAGCGGAGGCGGAGGCGGTGGAAGCGCTTCTCCTTCTTTGATAGGAGGCTGTAGAGAATAGACAATGGTAGCCGAGAGCAGATCGCCGCAATGTCCCCACTGCGTACAAAATTTAGCATAGACTGTTTTTACGCCCTCTCCAACGGACAAGGTAAGCGGGATAATTTTTTCTGTCGTCGTGGGGGTAAAGAGTACGCGGAAGGCGTTGTGGAAAAATTGCGGATCATCGGATACCCAGGCGTAGGCAATGTCTAACCCGACCTTAAGCGTAATATTAACGAGCGTGGAGGAGGTGTAAAGCGCGCCGCTGTTGATGAGGATAGAACCGGCTGAAGTGGGCGGGGACTCTGCTTGAGGCGACAATCCACCACCGCCCGCAATTCCGGGACGCACTCTAGCCGGCCGCCAATCGGTTTTTATAAAACAATGGGCGCAACTAAAATTGATAACGCCGGTATTACTATTACCAGCGGCTTGCCCGGTGAATTCACCGTCAGAATTTATGGTGACTCCGCTAAAGTCAATCCAGCCCAGATTGGTGCCCCAAGCGTTGCCGGAGAGTACACCGGCGCTGGTGTTTGAAACGCTGCTCCTGGTTGAGGCCAGATAGATCCACCCATATAAATCACTCCAAACGCGACCGGTAACTGCCGAGTCGGTAATGCGAACGTTTCCATTGCTGGCGCCAAAGTTAATCCAGCCAATTTTTGCGCCCCAGGCGAATTTACTGGGAGAACTTATTATGGTTCCATCGGTGATAGACGCAAACGCGGGGATAACAAAAACAGCGGCGCCGACCACGCTTAGCAGGAGTTTGAGTATTATACCCCCTCGAAACATAAATTTTTAAAAGTCAACTTTTTCAACCAGAATTCGTTAGTAATTATACCACATTAGCGAAAGTCTGTGGACTGTGGATATGTTTTTTGATTGGCGTATTAAATACAAAAAATGGATGTTGTCGTAGGAGCTAAAAATCTTCAGCCTGTATTCGGGGTGGCGGATACCACCAATCCCCGCCCAAGTGGGATCCCGCCTGCCCCGCATTTGCGGGGCAGGCGGGGCTTTAACGATACATTATCTTCCCTAACCTTAGCCAAATATACTCTTATCCACACCAAAGCCCTTGACAAACTAAACCCACTGTGGTATCATGGAAAGTTGTCTTAAAGACAATTGTATATACATCTACCTGCCTCATCGGCAGGCAAATTGATAGATCCGATAGGCAGTCCAGAAATTAAGCGCTGTTTACAAAAAATCTAGCAATAACAACCAGCATTTCCGATTACGCGAAGCGCCGGACGCGGGGAAATACTTGTTTTAAGAGTTTATCTCTTACAAGCAAGTAGCTCCCCGTATCCACGACAAGCATGGAGATGTGTTGTTGGGAAGGGCGGGCTTCGGCTCACCTTCTCCAGTGACACATCTTCTTGGGTGCGGTTTCTCCCGACTTAGTCGGGAAACAAAAATAAATCCTCCCCCAGACATTCATTTGTCGGGGGAGGTTTTTTTCTGTCATTACGAGAAGTGAGGAACGAGCGACCTGGCTTCGCCGAAGCGTGGCTACGCCAAGGCGAGCGAAGCAAGCTCGTTGTTTTCAGTGCTCCTTAAGCCAGGGGGTTGCCGCGCTCCCTTCGGTCGCTCGCAATGACAAATACTACTTAAGGCGCGTCGGGAATTAAGATGCCGGGCAAAGTTAAGGTAGACGTGGCCATCCCTTTTTTTACTCCGATCATACATATTTTTGGCAATGGCCGGTAAAAACTATCGAATCTCCGCTCTACTTTTTCTCCGCCGGGAGTGAAACGCGTATAGATAAAACTGGCGACCGCGCCGCGGAAAGCATTCTGGCATTTCGTCTCTCCCAGTTTTAGCGTGCCGTCATCAACCAAAATATCCTGCTGGTCACCGGCCGGAATCCATTTGCTTACCAGAGGGTGCGTATACCAGCCCTTGCGTCCATCGGGCTTGCCCCACAAGGTAAAGGTGAGTAGTTGTTTTTTGTGGTCAATGGCAGTTTGCAACAGCAAATAATTTCCCGTATCGTTTTTAAATTTCAAATCCAGCTGTGGCTCGTATAATGTGGCATCCGTGCCGGGATTGCCATTTACCGGATCGGAATAGTAAGCGACTACCAGAGAGTGATTGCGGCGTTGGGTTATATCCATGCCGGAATTCATGGCCATACGGAATAAGGTTGTGCCGATCTGGCACATGCCGCCGCCAATTTCCGGTTTTATTTCTTTTCCTTTAATAACTTGTTCGGGAAGATACCCATTGTCGGCGGTGTAGGGGCCGGCGAATTTGTTGGCCGAAAATTCTTCATCCGGTTTAATGAGTACGCCATTCAGCCTTTCCACGGCATGAGCGATGTTCTTAATGCGATTGGTGTGGCTATCTTTAAAGGTTGAGGTGCCGGCGCCGATAATCTCCGCGATGCCAAAATCGTTGACCTCGGTAGTTTTTAATTTTGGTTCAACCGTGAGTGTCGCTATCATTACCGTGGTGGTATTCGCGACCAAGCTAAAATTGCGTGCCTCAAAAGCGGCGACAATATCTTGGTAAGCGGCCTCTTCACTCACGGTAACTCCGGAGCGGCTGGCTTGAAACTCTTTAACTTTTCCGTTTTCTATCTCAAACTTCGCTTCTTGGGGAGCAACTTCTATAGCCGGCTTCACGATGGTAGATAAATATTTTTTTAGCTGATCTTCGTCTAAAGAAAACACGGCGCCGCCATCCTGTCTCATCCGCACCTCAAGCCACTGCATGAGCCTGCTCTTGTAGAGCGGCCACGCTTTGGTTTCGCCATTAGCGGCATCATCGTAGCGCAACACGAATTCTCCCCCCGCAAATAACGCGGGTAATCGAGAGGCAATCGCCACAATGTCCTTTGTGGTAATGGTGGGAGAATATTTGGTTAACGTGACTCTCACCGGATTAAAGGACAGCTGGGAAAGATTATTTTTAAGCTGGCGGATGATGGGCGGGTAGTCAAAGGCGACGCCGGCGTGTTCGGAAGTAATGCTGTAACCAGCCGAAAGATAACCGTTAAACGCTACCCCGGCATTTTGAGCCGGGTACTCGAATTTTTGAAGATACCCCTGAAGAGCGGGGATTAAGCTGTTTTCATTCACCGTCACCGGCGCCAGGAGTCGGCGCGGAGGAAGAAACCGACTCCAGAGTGGCGCCCAAACCCTGGATAAAAATAAACCGGACCGCCCGGCCGCGAGCGCCTCTCGAGTAAATTCATCGCTGTTCAAACGAACAAGCTCCACCGCGTTATCGCCTCCTGATAAAATGGGGTTTAAAGTAATTTTATGTTCTTCTCCGTTCTGATCGATAACAATAAGGTGAAGGCCGTTTTTAGAAAGACGGTTATTGAAATTTTCGGCAAAGCGCACCAACTCGTCGTGGGTAAGTCCACCCAAAGAATAATCTCCGATATAGACGCCGGGATAAACTTTCCCTTCGTATATTTTGGCGTAGACGACAACATACCCGGCCAACGCCGAAAGGAGAATTAAGATACTAACGCAAAAAATTACTAATAATTTTGACCGCAGACGCATACCCTGTGGCTATATCTAAATAACTTATGAATTTAATCCGTACACAAAAATTTCCAAGGAGGTAGTCTCGAAACAATTTTTTTTCGCAATCGTCCGTTTACCCCTCAATTACCATAATTGTAATGGTTTCAGTTGTTTGGGTTTTTGGCAGATGAATGGTGAGGACGCCGTTTTTGTATTCGGAGTAAACGAGCTCGCTTTTTATGTCCGTGGGAAGCACGATAGTTCGAGAAAATTTTCCCCAATAGCATTCCTTATTAAAATAATGCGTGGCCGAGGGCACCGGAGACTCGCGCCGTCCTCTGATGGTGAGAAGGTCGTTATGCAGATGAAGTTCGATATCTTCGGGTTTTGTGCCGGCCATGGTCGCGATGATCACAAGATTTTCTTCCGTTTCCAAAACATCCACCGCGAGCTGGCCGTCTTCGCGATCATCATCCCAAGAGAAACTTTTTTCTTCCGCGGACAACAAAGACGACAAATTAGCCGGGGCGGCGTTGTCTAAGCTTTCCGACAAAATTATTTTTTCCAAATTTCCTTCAAGCATAATAGGGCTAAAGGTAACTGTAGTATAGCATATCGTAAAATAACGACAAAATATGCTATACTATCGAAAGCGATATTGACCGAAGTCGCCTAATTTGCTATCATGATAGGATTAAATTGGGCAAATACCCCAAAGCTTTGGCGTAAAGCCACGTGGTGGCCACGCCACTTTACGTGGCAGAAATCCAAAGCATAGCAGCGCCGCGGTAGCTCATTGGTAGAGCGCAGCCCTGAAGAGGCTGGCGTAGACAGTTCGATTCTGTCCCGCGGCACCAAATATCTAACGGGGTAAACTCGGGGTATGGCTCAATTGGCTAGAGCACCTGGTTTGGGACCAGGGGATTGTGGGTTCAAGTCCCACTACCCCGACGAAAACAAAAAAATACTTGCAATCAGTGCTTTTTTGTTTGCCTTTGCATGTCCCATCTGGTATGCTATGTTTGCAGAATACCCAACAAAAGGAGAGGAAGATGGCCAGAAAAAAGAGAAGCGGGGAATTGCGGATCAATTTTCCACAGAACATTCAACGGCTTGCCGAAAAATTCCTCAACCAACGTTTGGAAAATGAGCAAGCCGAGCGAGTAAAGAGGGTGGTTTATGAAAGAGAAAGAAAGCGCGTGCGCGCTCGGCGTTTGCAAAATGGTTTGTTGTTTGCCAAACAAATCTTTGCTTGGGCCAAAGCTTTTAGGAATAGCGATATCGGCCAAGAGCTGATGAGGAAATCTCATAAACCCACCGCTTACAACAACATTCTTTTTTACGATGGACATATTGAACGCGTTGAGTGGGCTGGGCTGGGA
>CAZMYO010000002.1:0-4784 GCA_964570525.1 uncultured Gammaproteobacteria bacterium
GGTGAAGTATTTTAGTCGGATCGCTAAGGTCCAAAAGCATTACTCCCACCTTATATTTGCTGAAATCATGCCCCTCCATTGCCTGATAGAATACCAGCCAGCCGTATTTGGTTTTTATCGGCGGCGCGCCCGCGCCTCTTACCCAGCTATCCCAACAATTTTTTCTGATTTTGCCGATATAGCGACTTTTGATATGCGTTCTGCCGTCGAAATTTAAATCATCAAAGTAATCTATTAAAATTTCGGGGCTGATGCTGTGCAAGATAGCGTACTTGCCATTAATTTTTTCCGGGAAGATAACCCAGTTTTTATGAACTTCCCCGGGCGGCGAAATGAGTACCGGCGGCTTCCATCCCCATCTCTTGTTTAAAAAGTCATTAACTTTTATTGAAGTGAGCGCCACCCGCAATCCTTCATCACAAGCGGTATAAGTCATATATAAAGCATCTTCTTCGTTCACCCTGACAACACGCGGATCTTCGGCTCCTCCAAAACTTCCGCCGGAAAAATAAGAAAAAATATTAAAAGAAGGATGCTGCTCAACCCGATGTTCATAAACCGGATGGGAAAGCCGTTCATCAACACAAAAACCGTCGCTTGAGGCCGCGTAGCCAAAACGGGAAAGGCCGTCTTCTCCAATGGCTCGGTAGAGAAAATGCACTTTATCATTGAGCAAGATCACGCCGGGATTGAAAGTTTGCCAAGCCTCCCAATCATTCTCGACTTTTGGTAAAATAATTGGGTTCTCTTTGGGCCTCGCCAAGGCGACCGTCTTTACCGGTTTTTTCCCTTTTTGAACCCCTTTCTTCTTGCGCGTGGCAACTCGCTTTAGGGGAGATTTTATTATTTTTTTCTTTATATTCATACAATTTACAATTTAGATGGCACCAGTAACAGGACTTACGCACCCACCAAATTTAGCTCCCTAAACAGGTTATCCACCAGTTCCGGCTGAAATCTGTAGGTGCGGCGTAATGAGTAGTTGGTTTGTTGTTTTAAAATATGGGCTTGTTCCAGCACCACATAGGCGATTAGGCATAAATGCCAATGGGCATTTTGCGCGGTGAGCGATTGGGCCTGACATTGCTCGAATCCCAGTTGGTTGTACAGTATTCTAAACATAGTTTCAATGTTCCACCGGGTGCGGTAATTGGAGAGCAGTGTCTGTTTGGAAACGGTGCGATCGTTGGTGACAAAATACTTTTTGCCGTGTCTGACAATCAATATTTTAAAATCCCCGTCAATCGTTCCCACCTCCATCCAGTACGGATTCTGTTTATGCCACCGCACTTGTTGACCATTGAATTTTCGATTCTTTTTTAACTGCGTGTAAAATGTCCAGCCATAATTGTGAATCCTTTGCAAAATCTTTTTTGATGAGTACCAGGAATCGAAAGCCACGTATTTTGGCTTAATCTTGAGGATATGGCGGGCATACGACAACAATTGTAAAGCTAAAACATATTTCGAAGGCCCGCCCTCTTTCCAGATTTTAATGGCCAGTGGTATAGTAAGCGCGCCATTGCTCCAGGCTAAGACCACAATGTTCAACCCCAAGACCGACCGACCCTCCTTGGAGCAAAAGACCCACGACATGTTGGCAATGACTTTCGCAAACGATTTGTTGATGACCGTGTCGTCAATCATCAAGTAGCCTTCTGACAGTTTGCCGAGGATTTTCCGGATAACGCTGGAAAGGAGTGTCTGCCATTCCAGTTTACAATCCGTGAGAATCCTCGTGAGGCTGTCATGCGAGCGACGAACGACCCGGCTCAAAGCCGTACACGTGGCGGTTTCGGATACCGCCAACAACCCTTTGACGTAGATAAATATTTTTAAGGGCATATTGAGGTTAAAAGCTAGTTTAAGCACTCATTATACCATTATTTGCTTTAGGTTAGATTAAATTGTAAGGTGCGTAAGTCCTGCTGTAAGAGATAACGTAGCATAAATTCTAAAGATAGTCCATATTACTGTAGTTGCCAAGCCAGAATGTCACCCTTTATCGTTACGCTCATGTCACCCTGTTCATAACTAGACGGAAAGATTTTAAAATTATGGTAGGCTCATACGGTCACCTTGACAGCCTGGATCTGTAAAGGGAATAGTATGAAAAATGTTGGAAAATATATGTTCCGCTATCAGATCATAAAATTGTTTGATCGCGGACGGTACACCGCTTTTGACGCAGCCTGGGAACTTAATTTATCGATACGACAGGTACGACGCATGCTGGCACTCTTTCGACGCAACAAACGAAAGAAGAATAGTTCTCTGCTCTTTAAATCAAAATCGTTACAACCAGCGCATAATCGCATCGCCCAAACAGTTGTTGACGAAGTGGTGAAATGTAAAAAGGATAGGCCTACGCGGTCCAATGAGCATATTGCTGAGTTGATAGAAGGCAAGCTGTTAAGCAAGATCTCACGATCCACGGTAAGAAATATTCTTATCAGAAACGACTGCTATGAAAAAGTGAAACGGGAACGAAGAACCTTTCTTAAGTTAGAAGAGAAAATTACCCGCTCCGGTCAAATGGTGCAATTCGATGTCTGCGAAGGGGCCTGGCTGAAGGGTTACCGCCGGGCCTACCTGATCGCCTTCATGGATGCTTACTCGCGATACATTATTGGGTGGGCCTGGGTTGATACGAATAGCGCTTGGAACAATATCCTGGTTTTGCGCGGAGTGGCCGTAAAATACGGGGTACCAGAAATATTCTACACGGATAACGCTTCGTTCTACAAAGTCATCCGGCATAACCAAAGTATCTACCAGGAGCATAAACCGGAAGATCAATATGAGACGACCATGCAACGAATTATCCTTGACCTCGGGAGTGTCATGGTTAATCACAAGCCGTACCAACCACAGGGGAAAGGACGAATTGAGCGATTCTTTCGAACCATGCAGGACCGATTCATTGCCGAACACACGGCGACCACGTTTGACGAGTTGAATAGCCAGTTTAAAAGATGGATCACCTGGTACAACACCAGACATGTGATCAGGACTATTGGTTGTAAACCAAAAGACCGGTTCAATCCTGCAGGATTTAAACCGATCCCAAAAGACTTGAACTTAGAAAAAGTCTTCGGTTACCAGTATACCCGAAAGGTCGACAAGTACAATAGTTTTAGTTTTGAAGGAGCTGAGTACACGATGAGCGCCGACAACTGTCAACATTTTGCCGGAACGTTGTCAGGCTGTACGATCAACCTGTATGTGTCCGAAGCCAAGATTATTGTCTATCACCATGAGAAGAAAATACAGGAGTTCAAAAGAATCAAAACTAAAGAGAAAAACAAATAGTTCACGGAGATAATTATTTTTAATTCACTTGCTCCAGCTGTCAGGGTGACAAACCGGTTAACGGTAGATGGTGACAGGGGGGCTTGGTAACTACACAGCAGGACACCGAGATCGAGTCTGTTTTATTGTCGATAATCCAAAACTGGCCGTGGCAATCCATCGGTGTTTATCATCGGAGACGTTGGCGGATAATCTGACAGAGATGGCGGAAGCACGACGCCCGGTGGCGTTATCCCATCCGACTGGGGCCTATTCTTTCCCGAATAATAGTTATCGGCATGCGCCCGGTTCACGTAATAACCAACTACCACCAATAAAAATACTAGTATCGGACCAACAAAAATTGACCACCCGATCGTTGCGGGAGCCACTTTAGTCGACTGTTTTTTGCGGTTTGCCCGACACTGCCAATAAATATAAACGGCGTTGATAAAAATCGCCCAGCCAGCAAGATACAGAATGCCCCAAGCTGGCCAAATATTGAGACCAAAGTGGTATTCATTAAAAAATAATATTTTAAGAAAGGCTACTAAAATGATGGCGTAGACTAACAATGACTGACGAAGATGATCACCAATGGTCGGCTGAACCAAACCTTCTAAGGCTACTAGCGCTTTATTTGCGAACCACGATAGCAGCGAACCTACGATAACAGCTGACAAAAAAATAACTCCGAGCAGTTCCACCGTCCAACCTTGTGAACCAGCCACTGCCCCAATACGTGCCACCAATAACCCCGTAACAAAAATGGCCAACAAAGTCGGGATTAGAAACCAGGCGTACATTATTGGGGACAACCATTTGATGAAGGACTTCTGCGTATGGTTTAAGTATGCCCGAGTGTCAATAATTTTACTATTTTAAAAAAATTGATAATATCTTTTTCTGGCTGAATCTATCAACTTTAAATCTCCTTTTTCCAATAGATACATGTCGACATTCCAATCGAACGTGCCTTGCAAATGAGAGCTGGGACTATTGATAAGGAGGGCGCTATCGAGACGAAATTCAAAGCCGGTGGGCGAAGGAAAATTATACACGAGAATTTTTCCGGTACGAGCATCGATAATGCTGGTTAAAAATGCTTGAGCATTGGTTACCCAAATTGAGACGACTGTATAGTGGCCGTTGAAATTGGGACCTTTAACAGCGCCTTCGCGGAGCATAGTGCGATACTCAAGAGCTGCTGGCTTGCTCGAAAAGTCAATCGCCTGCGGTTGACCATAGTAGCGCGCTTCGGCTGGATAGCTGGCAAACTGACTTTCTTCACGATCAATATCCCGGCGGATTTCTGTCGCAGCAATACGCTTTGCTTCATCTATAATGACTCCACTCGCATAGTCTTGGCTTAGGAGTCTATATTCTTTCTCTGTCTTTCCACCAGCCTTAACAATAATGGTCAAACCGAGGAGGGTGCTGACAACTATAATTATCCAGGGAAGCGTTTTTTTCATAGTAAACTTATTAATTAA
>CAZMYO010000003.1:0-30594 GCA_964570525.1 uncultured Gammaproteobacteria bacterium
GGAATGTTTGAAGTTTCCTTGAGCCAGCCGGCCGCTAGCGACGCGGTGTTTGATTATTGGCTGGTTGGAGTGGAGGAAGCCAACGCCGCTCCCATCCCCGTAGCCGGTCCTTTACCGAGTGATCCGGTATCTCCTCCGCCAGATAACGGAATAGTTGTTCCTGTCTTCGACCCTGCCTCATCAACGCCACCGGTTGACCCCGCCCTGTCTCCGATACCTGCCCCGCCGGCAGGCGGGCCGGATTTAGAGGCGACTTCAAGCTTGGCGACACCGTAACGAAGTGCTCGCGTGTTGTGTATTAAGTATTGGGAGATATCAACTCCCCGCTTGGGCGGGGAATGGCGGGCAATTTGGAAATTTGACATTAAATTATGCGTCGTTTCTTCTCGACCATTATCGTTCTAGCCGCAATTGTGGCCTCACTGTCTGCCTGGTTTATTCCTCGTGCCAAGGCCCTAACTTTAAACGTTAGTTTACAGAAGAGTCTGCCAGCCGGCACCCTAAATAATGGCCTAGTTGGTCACTGGACTTTTGACGCGCCGGATGTAAGTGTCGCTGGCGCTAAGATATTTGATATGACGCCCACCTCAACTCCGCTTCATGGCAAAGTGAACGGCGGAACCATCCCCGCAGTCAAAGGTAAAATTGGCCAAGCGGGGAATTTTAATGGAACATCCCATTTTCTAAGAATGAATCCGAGCGGGACTGCTACTTTCAGACTACGCACGGGACTTACCTTTGTCGCCTGGGTGAAAACAACCAGTACGGACGCCACCGCGGCATATGCTGGCGATGGAGCCGTTAATATAATTGGAGATAGCACTAATAATGTAAATGTTGGATGGGGGGTAACTTCCGGCAAGCTCACCTACAATCATTACAATGCGGGATGGTCCACTGTGCAATCATCGGGAACGGTAAATGACAATGCCTGGCATTTTGTAGCGGTTACTCATAAATCATCCAGTGGGGCCATCCAATTGTATATTGATGGCAAAAGAGATGGTGCGGGAACCATAACCTATGATGCCGCTGGCGCCACTGGTTTTGACACCATCGGCGCCGGGTATCTTAATCAGGATCCATTTGACGGCTCGCTGGATGAGGTCCGCATTTATAGTCGCGATCTCTCCTACAAAGAAATCACCCAGCTTTATCAAATGGGCGGTGGAACAGGTAATAAAACCCTCCCCGCCACCTCAAACCTCAACACCGGCCTCCAAGGTTGGTGGACGTTTGACGGAGCCGATGTGAATACCACGCAAGTTTTGGATAAAAGCGGATTGAATAAAAATGGCACAAGGACAGCGCTTGCTTTGGTGAGCGGACGAATTGGACAGGGAGGGAGGTTTAATGGCTCGTCAAGTCTGGTTAACCCCGGTTCGGTTTCTACTGCCGTTAACTCTGTTGGATTTTGGATGAAAACGACAAGCTCCACCACCAAAATTATTGACCTTAATGGAACGGCCAGCATCGAAGTTATTGGAAACATCATTACAGCCAACAATTTTACCAGCCCCACAATTTATGTTAATGGAGTTGTTACTTCAACAATAACAATGGGAAAGTGGAACTTTATAGTTGTAACCACAGGGACAAGTATAAATGCTAGCGCGGTAACACTTGGACAAATTGGCTCAAATTTCTATCTTGGTTTCTTGGATGATGTTCGTATTTGGAACAGAGCGTTATCAGCTAAAGAAATCACTCGGCTGTACCAAATGGGCGGCGGTACGGTAAACACGACAATCGTGGCGACCCCTAATCTTAATACTAGCCTCGTGGGTTTCTGGACGTTTGATGGGCCGAACATCAACCAAACGCAAATTCTGGATATGAGCGGCAGCAGCAATACCGGAACTAGGACGGCCATCGCTTTCGCAAAAGGAAAAATTGGGCAAGCGGGATTATTTAATGGAACCAATTCTAAGGTTAGTTGCGGCACCGCTTCTAGCCTAAGCAACGCCACCGGGACAATGGCGCTTTGGTTTAAGGCTAGATCCGGACAAGCTACTAATGCTAGAATTTTTGAAGTCGGTGATTCAAGCAATCGCGTTGGACTTTTCATCAATTCTTCTAATCAACTGGTTGCTTTTCCGCGATCAGGCGGAGTTAGTCTCACGCAGTCCAACACCTCTGCCTCTGTTAATGACAACAAATGGCATTTCGCGGCTTACAGCTGGAGTGCGAATAAATCCGTATTTTACGTTGATGACGCAATAGTGAGTTCAAGAGCCGGCAATTTTTCGATTACCATGCCCACTAACCCCACTTGTTATATTGGTGAATTTATTGGTGACGGAAGTTTTTTCTTTAGCGGTAGTATTGACGATGTCCGTTATTGGGGCCGCGAGCTCTCGGCCAAAGAAGTTGTGCGGGTGTATCAGCTGGGACTTTGATATGTATTAAGTATCATGCATAGCGTCCTCTTTTGTTCCCTTTTTCACTACTCAATCACTTTATCAATCAAACCGTACTTTTTCGCTTCTTCGGCCTGAAGGAAATAGTCGCGATCCGTATCTTTCTCTATCGTCTTCAAATCCTTGCCGGTGGCTTTGGCTAAAACTTCGTTGAGCTTTTCTTTGATGCGCAGAATTCTTTCCGCTCGGATTTTGATGTCGCTCGCTTGCCCCTCCATGCCGCCCATTACCTGGTGAATCATAATTTCCGCGTTGGGGAGCGCCAGTCGTTTTCCTTTCGTGCCGGCGGCCAAGAGCACCGCTGCCATGCTGGCGGCAAGTCCGACACAGATGGTGCTCACATCCGGCTTGATATACTGCATGGTGTCGTAGATAGCCATACCCGCGGTTACGGAGCCGCCAGGGGAGTTGATGTAGATTTTGATGTCTTTATCCGGGCTTTGATTTTCCAAGAAAAGCAATTGGGCAATGATGACGTTGGCCACGCCGTCATCAATTTCGTTGCCTAAAAATATGATTCTATCTTGTAACAAGCGCGAATAAATATCATAAGCGCGTTCGCCATAATGGGTTTTCTCAATGACGGTGGGAATGAGATATTGGGAAGAACTCGGACTTGATTTTGGTATTATATTCTGCGTCATATCATTATTTTAAGTAATCAATTATTAAACTATTAAATTGCTAAATTGTTAATTTTCAATTTAGATTGGATGTATAACCAGCATACCAACTTTTATCAGTTTTGTTTTCTAGGAGATAAACAAAAAACATATTAAGTTGTTTTGGCCGCGTAAAGCTCGCTTGGCTCGCCACGCGGCTCACGCAAAATTTTTATAAACAAAATTTAATTATCATATCAACACTGGCTTGCCACGCGATGAACGTAGCTTTAGCGGAGTGAATTTTGCGTGGCTCCCGGGGCTGGGATCGAACCAGCGAAATCCACGTTAACAGCGTGGCGTTGTACCACTCAACTACCCGGGAAAATGATATTTGTTTCATTGACAAGACATTCTCGGAAGCAGAGCGAGTAACCACTCCCCGCCAGAGGCGGGTCCGCCTTTGGCGGAAACTACCCGGGAATGAGGCAACTTCAGTATAGCAAACAGATTAGCGTAAAGTCAAAATCTTGGCCACCACTTCTTCAATGGTGCCGTCGGCGCTAAAACCGGCGGCTTTCTTGTGCCCGCCGCCGCCCAGTTTTTTAGCTAGCGCCGACACATCAATGTCGCTCCGCGTCGTTCGAAAACTTCCTTTGATTTTTCCGTCGGCAGTTTCCCGGAGAATCATGGCGATGGAGGTGTTTTCAAGGTTATTAAGAAAGTTAGCGATACCTTCGCTTTCCGCTTCGCTTACCTGATGTTGTTCAAGGTCAGCTTTAGTAATAAAGGTATAGGTGATGCTGGTTTTTTCATCTTTGGTAAGTCGGGAGAGAACCTTTCCCCATAAACGCAAGACTTCAACCGATTTATTTTTAATCGTAGCATCGTTAATAAGGTTGTAGTTTCCGCCCGAGCGAATAAGCTCACTGCCAACCGCGAGAGCGATAGCCGAGGTGGCGGAGTTGGAGAAATTGCTGGTGTCGGTGGCGAGGCCGGTGAGGAGCGAGGTGGCCATTTTGGGGTTAATGGAGATGTTGTTGTGTCGAAAGTAATGGAAGAGCACTTCGCAGGTCGCGGCGGCGGCGGGAATTACCAAATTGATTTTACCGTAGTGTTCATTGGTGGCATGGTGGTCAATGTTGATAATCGTCGCCTGGTGATCGCGTACCAAATCATAAACTCCCGCGTAACGCAGGTCTCCGGAATCCAAGAGAACAATGGTGTCAATCGCGCGCTCGGTAAATATTGTTGGATCGTGAACAACTTTTGAGCTGTGCGGAATAAAGTGGAGTTTTTGGTGCACGGGGGTAGCGCAAAAAATCGTAACATCCTTACCGAGGTTTACAAGATATTCATGAAAGGCCGTGGCCGCCCCCAAAGCGTCTCCGTCCGGATTTTGATGGGGGATTACCACCACCTTTCTGGCCTGTTGAATATGATTATGTATTTTTCTGGCGATTAGTTCCATAGACTGTTTGTATTTCTTTCGAACTCCACATTCTACCTCTCTTGTCCCGATTTGTCAAGGCGTGATATAATGTACGAAATACGAAAACTACGAAAGTTACGAAAATCGCTTAGTTCGCATGTTTCGTAGTTTTCGTATTTCGTACATTACTTCCGGAAGTATGCATCTGAAAAGGCTGGAAATTCAAGGGTTCAAATCATTCGCCAACAAAACCGTGTTGGATTTTTTACCGCCGAAAGACGGTGCTTTTAGTATTACGGCGATTGTTGGGCCAAACGGCGCCGGCAAGAGCAATATCACCGATGCTGTGCGCTGGGTAATGGGGGAGCAGAGTATGAAAAATGTCCGGGCGAAAAAAAGTGAAGACGTGATTTTCAACGGGTCGGAAACCAAGGGGGCGCTCTCCGCGGCGGAGGTGACCATGACCCTCGATAATATGGGCGAGAAAACCGGTTTGGATTTTTCCGAAATAGTCATCACTCGCCGGCTCTATCGCTCCGGCGAAAGCGAATATATCGTTAACAACAACCCCACCCGGCTTTTGGACATACATCTTCTTTTGGCCAAAGCCCGGTTTGCCGAGCATGCCTATAGCATCATTAGCCAAGGAATGATTGATCGGCTTTTAACCGTGAGTCCGGCCGAGCGCAAAGATTTTTTTGATGAGGCTTCCGGCATTAAAGAGCACCAGATCAAACAGCATCAAGCCATATTGAAACTAAATCGTTCCGATGAAAACATTAAGCAGGCGGAAATTTTGCTCAAAGAAGTTGAGCCGCATCTAAAACTCTTGGCTAAGCAGGTAAAAAAATTGGAGAAACGCCAGGAAGTGGAAATCGAGCTTATTGCTACCCAAGAAAAATACTACTTCACATTATATTTTAAAAATAAAGGGGACATTGACGAGATTGAGGCAGAGCTCCGGCGAGTTGATAGCCAATATCGCACGTCCTTTGCCCAGCTCCAAACAATCCAGACCGAGCTCGCCGAGTTGGCCCAGGGCTCGTCACGCCAGGATACGTTTACGGCCATTCAAGCGCGTTATCAAGAAGCGCAGGCCGCTAAAAATAAACTCGAGCGCGAACTGATAATTCTCGAGGGGCAGCTCTCCGCCGAATATAATCAAACCGGCCAAAAAAATATCAGTTGGATTGAGGAAAAAATCACCGAACTTAAAAGCGCCGAGCAAAAGGTAGCCGCGGAGCTCACCGTACTCGTTGCTGAAGCCGAGAAGGGCGCGGCGGCCGAAGCGGCGGGGCGAAAAATAGTGGAGAATTTATCTTTGGAACAGACCCAGCTAAAATTAAAAATCTCTCGTTTGCAAAGCCAGTTGTTTAAAGGCGAGGCCGAGCAGCGTTATTTGGAGTTTAGCGGAATGACCGCGGTAAAAGCAGTGCTTGAGTCCGGGCGGAGGCTTGGAAAAATTCATGGCCTCATCGCGCAATTGGGCGACGTGGCCGAGGAATACCGTTTGGCGCTGGAGGTGGCGGCGGGCAGCCATCTCTCATCAATTGTGGTTGAGGACGAAGTGGTCGCGCGGCGGGCGATTGAGTATCTCCGGGAAAATAAATATGGCGTCGCCACATTTATGCCGCTCAACAAAATTCAGGGGCGAGTAGCAATTTTTGACATCGACCGATTACGCCGGGAAAAAGGAGTTATCGGACAAGCGCGCGAGCTTATCAAATACGATCCTATTTTTGAGCCCATCTTCTCGTTTATTTTAGGCCACACCTTGGTTGTGGAAGATTTAAAGGTCGCCGAGCGTTTGGGTTCAATCGGCTCGGCCTCGTCGGCAGGCAGGCGTGCTCGCCTGGTGACCCTGGCCGGGGACATTATTGACCAAAACGGGGTAATGCGCGGCGGCTACCGCACCCATAGAAATAATTTGAGTTTTTCTTCAAAAATTTCGCTCAATCAGGAAGATCAAGTCGCCTTAGCCATGGCCGAGGTTGCCAGAATTGTCCACGAACTCGCGGAGCTCGAACGCGAGCTCGCCGCCGCCCAAGCCAGATTGGTTGACCTTACGGTCGCGGCAAAATCAGCCCTCCATAAATTGATTCTAGTTAAAGAAGAGCGCGAGGCAGTCGAACGAGACCGAGCCGGTTTGGCGGCGGAACTCAACCTCCTCAAAGCCAGTCCGGAAGAATATGGCGAACAGCTTAAAAAATTGGCTAAAGAAAAAATTCGCCTCGAAAAAACAATTCTGGCTCACAACGGCGGTATTGTAGAAGTCGAAACCGAAATTAAAAATTTTAACGACAAAGAAGAACAAAAGAAACAGCGGGTTTTTTCTTTGCAGAGTGAGATGCAAAATAAACAGGCCGAGGTAAATAATATCTTGAGCCAGCGAAATGATTGGCATGTTCAACTCGCTAAAGTAGAAACCAAGCAGGAAAACTTGGCCCAAGAGGTAATGAATGATATGAAGATGTCGTTACAATCCATTGCCGAACGAATGGGCAATGTAACCGTAGAGACGTTGCGCGCAACGTCTCTACAAGAATTTGCCGAAACCATCGAGAAGTTAAAATATCAGTTAAGCCTGATTGGCGGCATTGACGAGGAAGTGGTAAAAGAGCACGGCGAAACCAAAGAGCGGTATGATTTTCTGTCGACACAGCTTGCCGATCTGCGCCAGGCCAGCGCCGATCTGCGCCGCCTTATCGCCGAACTTGACGAGTTTATGAAAAAAAAGCGCGAGCAGGCTTTTAAAAAAATTCGCCAGGAATTTGACCGCTACTTTAAAGTTTTGTTTGGTGGCGGCATGGCCTCGCTCGAAGAGGTGTATGGGGAGGTAGAGGAGGAAAATTTGCCCGCCGAAGCTGTTAATTCAGGAGAGGTAGCTACAGCTTTGGTTGAAGATGACGGTATAGAAGAGAAAAAACGAAGACGGGAAAAAGTTTTAACCGGTATTGAAGTTATTGCCAATCCGCCGGGCAAAAAGGTAAAATATCTCAATATGCTTTCCGGCGGCGAGCGCACCCTTACTTCCATTGCCCTTATCTCGGCAATTTTATACCACAATCCCTCGCCGTTTGTGATACTGGACGAGGTTGAGGCCGCTTTGGACGAGGCGAACACACTTCGGTTCGCCAAAATTATAGCTGAACTGTCGTCTCACTCTCAATTCATCATTGTTACGCACAATCGCGTTACCATGCATGCTGCCAACGCCATCTATGGCGTAGTTATGGGTGGTGACGGTGTTTCCAAGCTTCTTAGTGTCAAGCTAAAAGAAGTACCGCAGTATAAATAAGGAACAAGGTGCTGTTGACACTCGGCTTACTTTATAGTATAGTAAAGGCGCTCTTCCCATCTATAATAGAATTTATTTTTATTTCATTATGTTAACCATCCGTCTTCAACGCGTCGGAAAAAAGAAATTAGCCACCTATCGCCTTGTCATTTCCGAGAAAGCGCGCGACCCGCACGATATCTATTTGGAAAATTTGGGTACCTTTAACCCTCATGCCAAAGAGAACGCTTTCCTGCCGAAAGCGGAACGAATTAAATATTGGCTGGGGAAAGGCGCCGGCACTTCCGGTACCGTTCATAACCTGTTGGTAACGGCCGGAATTATTCAGGGTAAGAAACAGAAAGCGGTCTTCTTATCCGAAAAGCGCAAAAAGAAACTTGCTGAAAAAAAGTCCGCCACCGCCAAAGGCGGGCAGGCAAGCGGATCCGCCTCGGACGGAAAAACCGAGCCAGCAAGCGCCCCGGCAGCGAGTTAAAATTATCTTAAACTGCGGTCGTCAATATGGCGGCCGTTTTTTAAAGACAAATAATATATGTCCGAAGACAATCTTACCTTTTATGAAAAACCAACTTCCTCCGGAGAGATTACCATTGTTGGTATTCCGCTTGACCTAGGTAAGGACGGCACCGGCACCAGCGCCGCGCCAAGCTATTTAAGAGATAACGGACTTTTAGAAATGCTTGATTCCATCGGGTTACGCTGGCAGGACTTGAACGATATTTTTTGTACCCCAAAAGATCGCGCCAACCGTGGCGATCCGCGAGCCAAATATCTTGAAGAAATTATACGGGTAGCGGAGGAGGTGGCTCGGCTCGTGAGCAAAGAGATTGCGGCGGGAAAAAAAGTTTTGGCGCTTGGAGGCGATCACGCAATTTCACTCGGAACCATCTCCGGCGCGGCGGTGGGGAGCGCGGGAGATTTGGGCGTCATCTGGATAGATGCCCATGGCGATATGATGACCCATGAAAATACCATTTCCGGAAACGTGCATGGCATGCCTTCCTCGGCAGTTTTGGGTTGGGGGCATCCGGCGCTTGTGAATATTTTAAAACCGGGGAGTAAAATAAAAAAGGAAAATATCGTCTATATTGGTTTAAAAGATTTAGATCAGGCCGAGGTTGACCTTATTCGCCGAGAAAATTTATCAGCCGTGACCATCATGGACTTAATGCGTTACGGCTTTACGGCGGTTACCGATGCGGTTGACGCGCTCAACAAGAGAGTTAAGAATGTCTGGGTGAGTTTTGATGTCGATTCAGTAGATAGGGAGGATTCACCCGCCACTCTTATGGCGACGCGCGGCGGATTAAGCTACCGCGAAATTGTGAATATTGCCAGATATATTGGTAAGCGCTGTTCTGTTGTCGGCCTGGATGTGGTGGAAATGGTACCCGAGAGAGATATCGACCATAAAACCGCTCAACTTACCATTGAGCTTATCGCCTATTTTTTTGGCTCGGAATATAATTGGTACACGCAATATATGAAGCAAGAAGCCGGGAAACGTTGACGAGGTTTTTGCTATATGATATAGTAATGGTGAACCGCAGTACTGGTGGGTCCAAAAGACTCCACAGTGTCGACAGACTGCCAAAGAAATGAATTGTAGGGGCGTATTGCATACGCCCGTACCGAATGAAAATATGGAACAAGATCAAATGTTTGTAGAAATGGTAGTCAAAGCGATCGTAAATAATCCTAACGACGTCAAGACCACAAGAATCATTGACGAACGCGGGGTGCTCATCACCTTAGATGTGAACCCGGCCGACATGGGTTATGTGATTGGTCGCCAAGGCCAGACTGCCCGTTCCCTTCGCACCCTGCTCAAGATCGTTGGCGCCAAGAATAACGCTCGCGTTAACCTCAAGATCAGTGAGCCGGTGGGCGGTCGCGGACCAAACCCGCGTATGATGAACGAAACGGTTGATACCAGCGCCGTTGATAACCTCGGCATCTAAAATAGACAAATTAAGCCACTCCGTGATAATATCATGGGGTGGTTTTGTTTTTAGTTTAAAATCAATAATCTTCACCCTCAATTTTTAAGGATTAGTTACAAATTGTTTCAACTAATTTATCGTGAAGTAAATTATTGGAAATCAGTATATCGGGAGTGAAGACATCCCATGGTCCTCCTTTTAAATTGGTAATTTTTCCGCCGGCTTTTTTTACTAAAAGTGATGCCGCCGCCACATCCCATGGTTTTAATCCGGCATGCAGATACGCATCAATCGTTCCTTCAGCCAAGCTTGAGATATCTGCCACGGCGCTTCCCATTATTTTTATTTGTCTTACCAATGGCGAGAGACGTTCGAGACATCGAACAACTTCTGGACGTCTCTTCAACTCCCATGGCCAATCAGCGGCAATAATAGTTTTTTTGAAATCATTCACTTCTGAAACTTTTATTTCTTTTCCGTTAAGAAAAGCGTGTGACTCATCGGAAAAAGCCGTGTACACTTTATTGGCCAAGGGTATGGATATAATTGCCAATTTTGTTTTGCCTCTATTAACTAAAGCCACCGAAATTGCAAAATTTCTGCTACCACGTGAAAAATTTGTCGTACCATCCAGAGGATCAATAATCCACAGCCTCTCCTTATCGCGGAAAGCTTGGTAGTCGCTGGGTGCTGTTTCTTCGGCAAGGAATTCACAGCCTGGATCTATTTCAGATATCTTTTCAATGAGAAATTTTTCAACAGCAATGTCCGCCTCCGTTACGAAATCAACTCCATCCTTGGCGCGAGAAATTATTGCCTCCCTACGTTCGAAAAAGTTTTTTAATAAATTACCAGCTTCCTCTACAATATTTAAAATTTTATTTTTCATAATCAATCAATGATAGGTGCTCAACTATTATACTGGGCATATTTGCATTTTACATGAGATATTGACAAAAAGCCAATTCTGTATTATTATTAGCTGTTGTTTCAAGAATTAAGTTTGCCCATTCCTAAAGCAATTTTAGTTGTTGACGCAGACGGGACAATACTGCTCAACAGCCCATTTCAGCCGACGCGTCCGAAGCGTTGGCAAAACAATCTAACGGAGGATGGTCACATGCTGAGGAAAACGGCCTTGCATTGTTTCGGACGGCACGTGGAAACCGTTGGCGCGGACAAGATCATGTGGGGCGATCCCCCGGATCGTCTCGGTCAGATCACCTACTGCCTCTACCTGATCTGGCGCCAAATCATCGCGTTGCCCGCCCTGTTTACGTTCGGCACGGGCGCCTCCGAGAAGGACGACGTCAAGGAGGCGGAGTACTGGATTCGTTTCATGTGGGAGAATCTGGATTCCGTGCGTGGCTTCACCGCTTTCAAGGAGGTGGACGTCGCGCAGATGCGATTGCAGCTCGGGTTTATCGAGATATATCCAGAAACCACGTCAATGAACACCATTGACGAGGTGAAGGCGATCGGCGAGCTCTATCTCGCTCGTGGCATCGCCGAAGCGACATTCGTCACCTGCCCGACGCACGCGTCGCGATGCATGCGCGAAGTCCTGCAGGCGTGGAGCGAACCTCGTTTTGATACGCTCCGTCGCGGGACCAGCGTCCGCGCGAGCGACGTCAACTACATCGGCTATAACGTGGGCGACGTCTCCATACTCGAGCCGCCTCACCGGCCGGATGACAAGTTGCCGTCCTTTTTCCGGATGTTGCCCGAGGTGTTTCGTTTGTCGCAAGAGGACAAGCAGACGCTGTATCACGTGTGGAGCGACATGCTCGGTCGCATGCGCAGGTAGTTCGGCAGCGTTCGATTACATGGCGCGGCTGTGGTTTGGGTGATCATCATACCCTCCATGGCCGCGCCTTTCTCATTTATACAACATACTTGAAAGCAAGATAACTTTGAATTATACTAGTAATTGCGTATGCAATTTGATGTTCTCACCATTTTTCCCGATTTAATTTACAATTACTGCGACGACAGTATTCTTGGCCGTGCCCAAAAAAATAAACATATTAGCATTCGGGCGCACGATTTTAGGGAATATACTTTGGATAAACACGGGCAGGTTGATGACAGCCCGTATGGCGGCGGCGCGGGAATGGTTTTAAGGGCCGAGCCGATTTTACGCGCTTTATCTGCTGTGGAAAAAAAACGCCCCGCAACGGCGGGGCGTGATTTCGCCAAATCAAAACGATCAAAAATTATTATTCTTTCGGCAAAGGGTAAGCAGTTTAACCAGAAGATGGCTTATGATTGGTCCAAAAAATATGAGCAGCTTATTTTAATCTGCGGCCGGTATGAAGGCATTGATGAAAGGGTGAAATCTGTCTTGCGCGCCGAAGAGGTTTCTATCGGTCCGTTTATTTTAACCGACGGCGACGTAGCGGCCATGGCTATTATCTCGGCCGTGGCGAGATTGGTTCCCGGAGTGATAAAGCTTGAGTCGCTGGCCGAGGAATCGCATTGGAATTTATTGCTCAAAAAAGAAGCGGCCGCGGCGGCAGACACCACCGGTCTTGAATATCCGCACTACACCCGTCCGGAAGTTTTAGAATATAAAGGAAAAAAATACCGTGTGCCTAAAATTCTGCTCTCGGGTGATCATAAAAAGATAGAAGAGTGGAGAAAAAATCATAGTAAGTAAAATAATTTTTGATATATGGCGATAGAAAAAAGATCCACCTATTGCTTTTTTTCTTCTCATCATCTAGTCTAAAGAGTGGAGGCAGTCAACATGGAAAAAGAGTGGTCAATCGAATTTTGTTCGGGGGGAAACTGTCGGTTTCAGACCCCTTTTGAACAGAAATTTCGGACTAACCCGCCCAGCTTTCAGCAGCACATGAGAATTCCGGCGGATTGGCTGGAGAGTCCAATTTCGCCCCACATCCATTTGTCGTATGGCAACCTGGTGGTCATTACTCGTTTAAAGACGAAAGAGCAGGCCAAACGAGTTTTGCGGATGCTCGCCGGAATCTGGGACAAGGTGGAAAGATATGGCAGTGAAAAAACTGCCGAACGTCGGCCGGTGCCGGAAAAAATGCGCCAGAAGACCGAGGAGCAGGTCGTCGCAGTGGAGGCGAGAATTGATATGCTTGAATTTTTGCCATAAATTTAGAGAGGTGTGCCGCGCGAACCACACCACCTCACCTGTTCGCGCTATTCAAAAACATCCCGATTTAGTCGGGATGTTTTTGATAAGCTGTTGAGGGTATTTTATATCCTCATTTTACCCCGCACCAAAAGCGCCATGTTTTTCTATATTTCGAGAAGAAAATCAGTTTCTAATGCTATGGTCTCTCTGTAGAAAGACTGCATACAAGAAAAGCAGAAATCTATGGCGCTATGGTGACGGGGTTTATCCACATCGCAAGAGCTTGACAGGTTTTGAGAAATAGTCTATTATTATGAAGCGTTAATTTAACCCCTTTCAAAGCAAAAAAGCACTCTCTAACAATTTAGTTAATTCTGCTAAGTCCGATAGCTACCCGCCTCCTCGGCGGATTTCACTCCTATCGTCGTGAAACTGGCAAGAAAAAAGAGCAACTCACAATGGGTTTCTCTTTTTTCTTTCTCAACACTGTTTCACCCTCCGACATAACGTCGAAGGTGGTTCCTCGAAATGGCAGAGAAAGACGATCATTGACAATACAAATGTGACAAGAACCATATAAGTCTATCTATTCTCAAATAGGCTCTTCGGAGTCTGTTTGAATCCAACAATAAATAAATCTGAATAAATCTGCCGATTTTACTTCGGTAAAATCGAGCATCCCGTATTCCGGCCAAACCGGAATCGGGACAAACGATCAGTATTCATACTGAATCGATTGAATTCTCTATTGTCGCAAGACAATTTATTGAGAGTTTGATTCTAGCTCAGGATGAACGCTGGCGGCGTGTCTAAGGCATGCAAGTCGAGCGACGTGTCCCCCGCAAGGGGGATTACGAGCGGCAAACGGGTGAGTAACACATTGGTAACCTGCCTCCAAGACGAGGATAGCCTGGCGAAAGCTAGGCTAATACTCGATAGTCATGCGGGGACATAAGTCATTCGCATGTAAATCGGAGGTCAGAGACCAGAGATCAGATATCAGAGTGGATGTTTTCCAGATTCGCACACTGGAGAATCGCTTTCCGATATCTGAAATCCGGTATCTGACTTCTGGCCTGGAGAGGGGCCTATGGCCTATCAGCTAGTTGGTAAGGTAACGGCTTACCAAGGCTATGACGGGTAGCAGGCGTGAGAGCGCGACCTGCCTCAGTGGAACTGAGACACTGTCCACACTCCTACGGGAGGCTGCAGTCAAGAATATTCCTCAATGGACGAAAGTCTGAAGGAGCGACGCCGCGTGCAGGATGAAGGTCTTCGGATCGTAAACTGCTTTTACGAGGGAAGAATTTGTGACGGTACCTCGTGAATAAGAGGTTGCTAACTCTGTGCCAGCAGCAGCGGTAATACAGAGACCTCAAGCGTTATCCGGATTTATTGGGCGTAAAGCGTCCGCAGGTGGTTCAGCGGGTCAGAGGTTAAAACCTAACGCTCAACGTTAGGATCGCCTTTGAAACTACTAAACTAGAGTACGGAAGAGGTGAGCGGAATTCTCGGTGTAGTCGTAATAAGCGTTGATATCGAGAAGAACACCAAAAGCGAAGGCAGCTCACTGGTACGTAACTGACACTCATGGACGAAAGCGTGGGGAGCAAACAGGATTAGATACCCTGGTAGTCCACGCCCTAAACGATGCGAACTAGGTATTGGCAGTATCGACCCTGTCAGTGCCGTTTAAAAAAGCAAACGCGTTAAGTTCGCCGCCTGGGGAGTACGGCCGCAAGGCTAAAACTCAAAGAAATAGACGGGGACCCGCACAAGCGGTGGAGCATGTGGTTTAATTCGACGGTAAACGGGGAACCTTACCTGGGCTCAACTACTAGCTGCAAGTCCGCGGAAACGTGGACCGCCTTCGAGGGTGCTAGATAGGTGCTGCATGGTTGCCGTCAGCTCGTGCCGTGAGGTGTACCATTAAGTTGGGAAACGAGCGCAACCCACATCGTGTGTTAAATTGTACACGCGAGACCGCCCGGATCTTTGGAAGCGAGTGAAGCAAAGTAAGTAATAAGCAGATTAAGCAAGGTAAGCAACGAGCTTACAAACTTACTCTGCCTACTCTGCTTAGAACTCGCTGTCAGAGATCCGGGAGGAAGGGGTGGACGACGTCAAATCAGCATGGCTCTTACGTCCAGGGCTACACACATGCTACAATGGCCGGTACAATGGGTTGCCAAGTCGCGAGACGGAGCTAATCCCATCAAAACTGGCCTCAGTTCAGATTGCAGGCTGCAACTCGCCTGCATGAAGTAGGAATCGCTAGTAAACGCCAATCAGCCACGTGGCGTTGAATACGTTCTCGGGTCTTGTACTCACCGCCCGTCACACCACGGGAGTTGGCAATGCCCAAAGTCCCGCGCTTTGCGCGTGACGCAGAATAAGCAATAGGCAGATTAAGCAGAGTAAGCAATTACTCACAGGCTTAATTTGCTTAATCTGCCTACTCTGCTTAACAAGCTTCGCGCATAAGGCGCGGGATTAAGGCAGGGTCAATGACTAGGGTGAAGTCGTAACAAGGCATGGGTAGCGGAAGCTGCTCATGGATCACCTCCTTTCTGGAGATACTTAGTCGAAAGACTATGATCACCAAGTCGAACCCCGAAAAATGCTAATGCATCTCGGGGGAAGATAGAATGTATATGCAATTCTTGTCACATTTGTATTCGTCAATTAAAAATCACCTTTCGGGGTGATTTTTAAATTCCAGTTTGCCCTATCCAAGATAAAATAGCGCTGTCACGGCGTACTTGACTTTCGGCCATAATATTTGCTATACTTTTCCTATCTTTAGCGCAAAAAATTTCGGGAATTAAAGGGCGACTAGCTCAGATGGTTAGAGCGCGTCACTGATAATGACGAGGTCTCAGGTTCGATTCCTGAGTCGCCCACAGTGAACAATTATGCTTTAAGGACTTTCGTCTTTATAGACTTCATGAACTTATTTTAGGGCAATTAGCTCAGTTGGTTAGAGCGCCACATTGACATTGTGGAGGTCAGAGGTTCAACTCCTCTATTGCCCACATGGTTAGAGCGTCCCGATGTACATCGGGGAGGTCAGAGGTTTCCGCCCAAGGCGGATCTGCCTCTGGCATGACAACTCCTCTATTGCCCACAACTTTGCCAAACAGCAGAAAATAGTGTACTCTATGGGGCAGAGCAAGTCTGTAAGCAGAGTAAAGTTTGCAAGCATCGAAAGATTGGCTGTTCTGCCCATTCTGCTTAATGCTTAATCTGCTTAGTGCCAATATACTATAGTATGTCCGAAGAAAATTTAACGCCACCAACCTCGTCGTGGGATGGCCTAAAACGAGGTTTGAGCTCCGCGGGTCTGTTTATTTTGGAGCTCATTAAAATAGCGGTTTTGGCCGGCATCACTATCGGGCTCATCCGCTACTTTTTGTTTAAGCCTTTTTATGTTAAAGGCGCTTCCATGGAACCGAACTTTTACGACCACGAATACTTAATTATTGATGAGCTAACTTACCGTTTGCGTCTGCCCGAGCGCGGTGAAGTGATCGTATTTAGGTATCCGGGAAACCCCAAAGAATATTTTTTAAAGCGGATTATCGGCTTGCCCGGCGAGCGGGTAAAGGTGGCCGAGGGACGAGTAATTATTTATAATCAAGCGCATCCGGAAGGTATTGAGATTCAGGAATCCTATTTACCCAAAGATCTGGCTACCGTTGGAGAAAAAATTACAGTGTTGGGTGATCGTAAATATTTTGTGCTTGGCGACAACAGGCCGAATAGTTACGACTCTCGCCGTTTTGGGCCGATTGACCAAAGCCTCATTGTGGGGCGAACCTGGTTTAGGGGCTGGCCATTTTCGCGCTTGGAAAAATTTGACACCCCGGCGTTTAATTTATAACAATTATCATTGCGGGCCCCGTCTCTGGCGGGATAAACTCCACGAAGCAATCCCCCAGACGAGAGATTGCCACGCTCGCCTTGGCGTAGCTACGCTTCGGCGAAGCCAGGTCATTCGCTCCGCTTACTCCTCGCAATGACAATATTGTCGACACCCGTTCATTTTTGTTTGACATATTTTCCCCTATGAAATACAAAGCCAAGCCAGCCGAAAAAAAAGTTGCTAAAAAAGAAAAGAAACCGGCCGCCGCGCCGGCGGAGAAAGCCTCCGCCAAAGGCGGAAAAAAAACTTACAATGTGCTCCGCGGAATGCACGATATTCTTCCTAAAGAAGAAAAGCACTGGAAAGCTCTCTATCATACGGCCGAGAATCTTGCCGAGTATTTTCAGTTTGGCCGCATCGAAACCCCGCTTTTGGAAGAGGCCGGTCTTTTTGTCCGCTCGGTGGGGCGCGGCACCGATATTGTGGAAAAAGAGATGTATATTTTTGAAGACCGCGATGGGGCCAGGGTGGCTCTGCGTCCGGAGGCCACCGCGTCGGTGGCTCGGGCCTATATCGGCAACGGGCTTTGGAACGCGCCACAGCCGGTGAAAGTTTGGTATTGGGGCCCGATGTTCCGGCACGATCGCCCCCAGGCCGGGCGCTATCGAGAATTTTTTCAGGTTGGCTTCGAGACCATCGGTTCGAAAGATCCGGCGACAGACGCCGAGTTGATTCTGGTGTCGTTTAACTTGTATAAAGATATGGGTTTGCCGGTGGAGGTGCGCATCAACAGCATCGGCACGCCGGAAGAACGGGAGCGGTATGTGAACGAGCTGGTAAGTTACTATCGCGCCAAGCGCAGCTACTTATGCGAAGATTGCCGCAATCGCCTTACCAAGAACCCGCTCCGGCTACTCGATTGCAAAGAAGAAGGTTGTCGGCCGATAAAAGAAGGCGCGCCGCAAATTGTAGATTGGCTGACGGAAGAATCCAAAAATTATTTTATGAAGGTATTGGAATATCTGGATGAGCTAGACATCCCCTATATTCTTACTCCCACGCTCGTGCGCGGCTTGGATTATTACACGCACACGGTGTTTGAAATTTATCCCGCCTTTGGCGAGGCGGGCACGCAAAGCGCTCTCGGTGGCGGTGGCCGATACGATCTTCTTATAGAAGAGCTCGGCGGCCGCACGACTCCGGCGGCTGGTGTCGCGCTTGGTATCGAGCGCTCCGTAAGCGCTCTTAAGCAGTACGCGGAAGAGAAAAAACTGGCTTTTCCTGAAACAAAATACGAGGTTTATTTTGCGCAATTGGGTGACGAAGCCAAGCGGCACGCTATCAAGATTATTAATGAATTACGGGGGCTCGGCCTAAAAATAGCTTTCAATTTTTTTAAGAATTCCCTTAAAAATCAACTGGAAGCCGCCAACAATTTACACGTTTCTCACGTTATTATCTTGGGCCAAAAGGAAGTGCAAGACAAGACGGTAATTATTCGGGACATGGAGTCCGGGGTCCAAGAAATTGTTGATCAAAAAAAACTTGATAGTATTCTCAAGAAGAAGCTAGGGTTTGGTTGACCGCAGCCTTAAAACTAAGTATACTAACAGTAAACAGCAACCTTTAGTAAAATTCTCAAAGGGGTGACCCCCTAGGGATTAACATTGTACGAAATACACCCTCGACATAAAAAATTGCGCGGGCGGTGCTAGGTCGCACATCCTATGAAACGGAGGTGAACACTGTGGCAGGAATTAAGCGGAGAAAAAACGAGCCCTTTGAGGCTTATATGCGCCGCGTGAAGAAGGTTTGGCAACAATCCGGCAAGGTGTTGCAGGTAAAGAAAACCAGATTTTTTGAGACCGCCAAAAGTCAAAACACGCGCCGTAAAAGCGCCCTGCATCGCCTCGCCGTGGCTGAAAAAATAGACTATCTCAAGAAGATCGGTCGTCTTCCGGAGGAGCTCGCCAAAAAATTTGGTAAGTAAAAATTTTTCGCGGATTAATTTTTCCATTGTCCCATGCTTCAATGGATCTATAACTATCGCGTTCGGTTGTTTATTAAATTCGCCGCTCTAGCGGGGTTAGCGGTATTTTTTTTCATTTTTATATTTTCTCCCGCCCTGGCTCAAACTCCCGAGGGGGCCAATGTGGCGAGCGAGGGGGTAAAAGTATTGGAGGCTCCGCTAGGCTTGCCGGCCACCGATATTCGTTTGGTAATCGCCAACATTATCCGGGTGGCGCTGGGGCTTCTTGGGCTGGTATTTTTAGTGCTTCTATTATATGGCGGCTATATTTGGATGACCGCTGGCGGCAATGAAGAACAGATCGGTTCAGCTAAAAAAATTCTCCTTAACTCAATCATCGGGCTCGGTATTATTTTAAGCGCCTATGGCATTGTTATTTTCGTGATGCGCCTGTTGGGTATTGGTCAAGGTGGCGGCGAAGTGGGGGGAGTTGGGCTCGGTCCTCCCGCGGAGCAAAGTTTTCAAGGCAGCGGCATGTTGGGGAGCGTTATTAAAGATCATTACCCGTCACGCAACCAAACCGATATTCCGCGCAATACTAAAATCGTTATTACTTTCCGCCGCCCCATTAAAGCGGATAGTTTGGCCACCGACAAAAACGCCAACGGCAAATTTGGCGACTGTGTGAATGTCGGTCAAAATATGAAATGGGAAACCGATTGCGACGCTTTAATTTTAGATCAAACCCACATCAATATTATTCGCGCGGATACCAAAGAACCTCTGCGCGGAGCGAACCTTTTGGCGAGCGTTGAAAACGGCAAGGTTTTTACTCTCGTTATCCGTCCCTACGACAATCTAGGCAGTAATACCGATAAAATAGTTTACCTGGTACGAATCGGTAAAGATATACTGCTTGACGATGAGGCCAACGCTAACCCGGCTATATTCAGCGGACGCGCCTCCGGCAACGACTATTACGAATGGCAATTCACGACTGACAACAAGCTCGATATCACGCCGCCCCAGGTTAACAGCGTGTTTCCGGCGGCTGGCGTGAGCGAAGCTAAAAACAGTGTTATCCAAGTAGATTTTACCGAACCGGTTGACCCCACCGGAATTCAGGGGGCTTTTGCGAAGGGGGAAGGCGTGGATTACTATATTTTAAATGGCAATAATATATTTTTAAAGAGCGGTAAAAGCACTATTCCCTTGGGTAATTTTCGTCTTACCAACGGCTACCGCACGCTTGAGTTTACTCCGGCTACCGAATGCGGCCGAAATGCCTGCGGCGGCAAGGTGTATTGTTTGCCAGTTTGTGATGAAAAGGACGCTCAATGCAAAGAAGATTCCTACGAATTACTGCTTAAAGCCGGGCAAACTTTTACGACTGCTTCGTTTGAAGCCGTGCCCTTCTCGGGCGTGATGGATTTAGCCGGGAACGCGCTCGATGGCAATAACAATCTAAAAGTTGACGCGGCGCCCTCCGTTGGCGACGTTTTTGTCGATCAAAAGAAGCCGGATAATTATTTCTGGGATTTTATATTAAAAGACGAACTGGATATTTCTGCTCCATATTTAAACCAGGTATCTCCCGGACTGGACGCGAGCTTTGTGGGAGCGCGCGACCCCTGGAGCATGCTTTTTAGCAAACGAATGCGCGTCGAGCCGATGTACGATATTGAAATAGAGGAACAGCCAGCGTCAAAAGAGACTCTCTGCAAAACGCCGCGCGTGGGCTTTAATCTCAATGGCACCACCCTTACCACCATGGAGCACTGCCCCTTTTTGGATGCTACTCGCCATTACTACTATCCAGCGCTTGATTCGCGAATTGAAGACGTACACTTTAACTGTTTTTATCCGGGAAAGGGGCCGCTTGGCGTGGACAAGAGCAATCAGTCGTTGGTTTGCGATGACGCGCATCCCGAAAACTGCTGTGCCGCTATTTCCGATCCCCAAACCAAAGCGTTTTGTTGTAACGGGTTTACCAACTTGAATACCCGCCAAAGCTGCCTCGGCGATTTAAAAGCCAATAGTCCTTAAATCCCCCCGGTGAGGGGGTTGGGTGGTGTGAGCTGCCGAGAGTACATTCGCATTCCTTTGAACAATTGGCCACGCAATAGTTTCACCCACCCCTACCCCGCGCTCCGCCGGCATAGCCTTTGGCGACGCACGGCCCCCGCCACTTCTGCCTCATCGGCAGACAGGTCGGCGGGCAGGCCCGCCACTTCGGCGGGCAGGCAAGCGGGGATTATAATAGACCAATTAAAACCCTGTGTTTTTCAAAACAAATAAAAAAATAATTTCTTTGCTCGTTTTTACACTCCTCTTATTTGGAGGATATTTTCTGCTATTCCAGATTACATACGCCCAAACCACTCCTCCAGACCTCGGTTTGGCGCCGGTTGGGCAGAATATTGGTTTGCCTACGACCGACGTACGTTTAATCGTGGCCCGCATTATCCGCGCCGCACTCGGATTTCTCGGTATCCTTGCTTTAGTAATTGTGCTCTACGGCGGATTTGTTTGGATGACGGCCGGCGGCAACGAAGAAAAAATCGCCACCGCGAAGAAAATTTTACTTAATGGCGTAATTGGTCTAGTGATTATTCTATCATCATACGCGATTACCAGTTTTGTCATCAGTAAACTTGTCGCGGCAACTACCGGAGTCGAAGTAGGCGGTGAAGCCGGCGGGGGAGAAGGCGGCGGCGCGCTCCCCGGGGAGATATTCTATGTTACCAGTCTCCCGACCGGCGGCACTATGTGTATCAGGAATGTTCACGTGGCCGTTGTGTTTAACCGCAATGTGGACGTGGCTTCCCTTAAAAATAATATAGTGGTGCGAAAGAAAGATGATGGCAGTGTGGTTACTGGGATCTGGCAAACCGGCGAGCGCGGGAGCATCGCAATTTTCTCGGCCGAGGGCAGCTGCGCCCCCGACCAGGGCAACGATTGTCTTTCGGCTAAAACCAGCTATCAACTGGTATTTGATAAACCGGCGGGGGTAAAAACGCTCGACGGCAAACTTACGCTCAACTGCTCCATTAAGGCCGGATGCGGGCCAGTGGAGTTCGTGACGGGCGATGGGGTAGATCGTCTTCCTCCGACCGTTACCATCGTTGCCCCGGAAGATAACGCGATACTCGAGGCGGGCGCGAATGTGCCGGTGAAAATAAATTTTTCTGATGATAATGGGGTTCAAAATGTTTCTGTCTATAACGGCGTTGAACTTATCGGCAGTCAATCGCTCGGAAACTGTCAAAAGAGCGGTTCCTTGGACTTTACCTGGCCGACCGCCGCGCTACCCCCGGACAAGTATACGTTAACTGCCGTTGACCTTGATTATGCCGCTCAAAAAGGGACCGACGAGAATATCGTAACCATTCGTCCGGCTCACTGCTTCAATTTCGTGCTTGACCAGGGAGAAATTAAAGCCGGGCCGCCAGCCTGCGGCGGAGACTGCGGCAGTTGTGGCGGCAACTCTTGTACAGACAACAGCCAATGCGCGAGCGGGTACTGCAAAATTCTCCAAGGCCAAACCGAAGGAGTCTGTGTGGACAAATTAAGTATTCAAAATGTAACGCCGCTTTCCGGAGCGGTGAGCTCGTTTGTTACCTTGTCCGGGTATTATTTTGGCACTACCACCGGTCATGTCTATTTTTCTAGAGTTATCAATCCTAATCCCGCCACCGATAACAATTGGGCGGAAGCGCAATTGGTAAATTGCGGCGGCGGCTTTAATAATTGGTCATCCAGACAAATTATTGTTGAGGTTCCAGCCGCCGCCGTCAGCGGGCCGCTTAAGGTAGTTGCCGCCGGAGATGGCCGAGGAGTGGCCGAGCTAACCGATCTCACCAACAATAGCTGGGGTCCGCGTCTCAACGATTTTCAGCTTACCAATCAACTCCGCCCGGGGGTCTGCGCGGTGATACCGAATTCCGGTTACGCCGGCGATAATGTTCAAATCCGCGGAAAGAATTTTGGACTTTTGGATAATGCCGGCGATCAAGTTCTTTTCGGGCAAACTAAATCTTTGGTTGGCCAAAACAATTGGGCGGACACCGTTATTGTCGCGGCCGTGCCGGCGGGGGGGGTTGGCTATGTTGGGGTTAAGGTTGTAAACGGCGGCGTGGAAAGCAATGGAGCGGAGTTCAATATAAAATCGGGAGTTAGTCAGGATCTGCCAATTATCTCCGGTATCTCGCCCGATCACGGCGCCGGTGGCGAATATATTACCATTACCGGTAAGAATTTTGGCGGGGACCCCGGACGAGTATGGTTTAAATTGGGCGGCCTTGGCAACGCCATTGACGGCAACTTCACTTTTCCGGCTGATTGTAAAAATAATGTTTGGAGCGACACGCAAGTGATTGTAAAAGCTCCAGCCGAGCTTAAAAACGCTTTGGGAAAATACTCGGTGCAGATCTACACCGCCGACGCAAAATATAATTCTATTGGCGCCGCGGCCTTTACCGCGGAAGCCGGCGACCCCTCTCCCGGCATTTGTAAATTGAGTCCGGTTTCCGGGCCGGTGCCGTTTAAAATTGGTGAAACCATAAAAATTAGCGGCGAATATTTTGGCGACCAGCCGGAGGTGTATTTTTGGAGCGCCAGCGCTTCTCCCCAAACCATCGACAAGCGCCTGCCGGCAGATAAAAACGATTCATACGCCGCCACCCCAACATCAATTACGGCTCGGCCGCCGGCTGTGGCCGAGAGCGGGCCGGTGGTTGTTTATCGTCCGAGCGATAAAAAAATAAGCAATCCGCTGGCCTTTACGGTATTGGATTGCACCAAAAACACTCCGCCCAACACCTGCACCCAAGCCAATTATAAATGCTGTGTTAGCGGCGGGCAAGCCGGCATGTGCCAGCCTCCGGGCACACTCTGCGCTGGAGAAACTCGCTCTACCGGCTATGTCTGGCGTTTTAGCACCAAAGATGTTCCCTTGGTTCCGCATGTGGTAGAACGCTGTGATAGCGCCACTGATCAGGGAAAAAATCTGCCGTCGCCGTCGCCGAGCATTATGTGGACAAAATCCGCCACCTCTACCGATGATCAATACAATGTTTGTAGCGGCGCTTTAGCGATTGTAGAATTTAACATTTCCTTGGATCAAAAAACCGTCAGCAACGGCACGGTAGTTGTAAATCGTTGTACCAGTGTCACCGCCAATAATTGTCTCAACCCCACTCTCGTCACTCTGGCAGATTCTAGTTATATTTTGCGGGCGGCCGCCAGCAGTCGGCAGGGGGCGGCGGCAAATTATCTTGAACTTCAGCCAGCTAAACTTTGGGAAGACACTACCTGGTATCAGGTAGTCTTGACCCGAGGCATAAAGTCCGCCGGCGCGGTTACCAGTTCCATCGCGCTCGCCGCCGACAAGCCTTGTAGCGCCGCTAACTCCGCTTACTGCTTTGTATTCCGAACCGATAAACGAGAGTGCAAATTAAAAGAAGTGGTGGTAACCCCCTATAGTTTTTGGACCAGAGTGTTGGAAGAGCCGGTGAAGTTTCGCGCCGGCGGCGGGGAAGAAAGCGATCTCTATTATTATGGCAGCGGGCTTTCCGATCAGCGTTGTATTATGATGGATGTGGCGGGCTTCAATTGGGCTTGGGGTACGGCCAGCGATCAGTATTCCGAAATTTACAAACCCCTCGCCAACAGTCGCCAACAACAGGTTTCAGCTTTGGCTAATACCGTTGGCATCGGCTTAGCCAAACCGGATGACGCGGTAAATATCAAGGCCACGGCCACCACCAGCACTCCGCAAGGAGTAATAACAAGCAAAACCGGCGCGAGTCCGCTTACTATTGATTTAAGCAATCCGGAAGTGGTGGACAATTGGCCAAAATGTTTGGAGGCCTGCACCAACGCGGAAGTCGCTGTGAAATTTAACACCACCATGTCCGCGCGCAATTTGCCGGGGAGCGCTGAAGGCGGCGCGGTGCAGTTATTAAAATGCAATGATGAAAATTGTTTTAATACCACCCCCGTCTTGGCGCTCAACGATGTCGCGCTCGACCAAATTTCCAAATATACCGTGTTAAAGCTGGCCAATTCCAATCAGAATTCACTTGGGCTTCTCCCGAACACTCTCTACCAAGTTATTCTTTCCGCTGTCAGCGACAATCCCTTGTCCGCCAACAACCAGCTTTGGTCGGCCGCCAAATTTAACAATCCTGCAACGTATAGTAAGCCATATAATAAACAATTTACCTGGCGTTTCCGTACCAAAAAAGAAAAATGCAAAATCGATCGGGTAGAGATATCCCCCCCGCTATTCAACGCCAAGACCGTGAAGGATAAAGCCGTGTTTCAAACCCAGCCCTATTCCGCGCCTGATGCTTGCAGCGCCCAAGGACAAAAATTGGACCCATGGTTAGTAAGCTGGGATTGGACTTCCTCCGATAGCAAAGTGGCAGCCGTTACCACTTTTAGCACGAAAGGCCCAAACAGATTTTGTACCGCTAACTGCGTTAAGAAAGGAAGCGATCTTCCAGCTGGGAGCGCTCTTCTGGCTTTGTGCGGTAATGGCATTAAAGAGGCGGGGGAAGATTGCGACGCGCCTAACAAAACCACCGGTTGCAGTCTAAATTGCCGCCTACTTGGCAACGCCGACCCGGCCACCTGCGGTAATGGCAAAGTAGAGCCGGAGCTCGGTGAAGCTTGCGACTCGAAAGATCCGAAAACACTTATCGGATGTAGCGCGAGTTGCCTGCGCCTCGGTTCAGCGCCATCCGCCGGAGCCTTGGATATTACCGCTTCCATCTGTGGCAACGGCCTCATCGGCAGCGGAGAAGATTGCGACGCGGGGATTGTAGGAGATTTAAATAATCCGCTCTCGGCCTTGGGCTGTTCGGAAAAGTGTCTCCATCTTGGAACGCGACTTTCCAGCAAATGGTGTTTTGATCACGCGATTGACCACGGCGGCTTTTCGGCGGCCGATTATGACGCGGCTTGCGGTCGGAGTTTTAGTCAGTGTGGCGACGGTGTCGCCAGTCCCGACAAAGATCCCGGGTGCGATTTGGGTGGAGGGAAAAAAGCCGTTTGGTGCAGTGATTTTTGTCTTATCAATGATAAATCACATCAAAAGTGCGTGCCCGACAGCGAGGGTTGCTCCGAGAGCGGCCAGTATCTTGGCTCATCGCTTTTGTACTCCACTCCTTCCACTTGCGCTGATGAGGTCGCCGGCTTCGGCGAAGATCCATTTTGTGAAAAAAATTTATCAAGCAAGCACGCCGGACTTATCAACCCTTGGGTTCTTGCCACCGGTGTCGGCCTTGGCCAGGCCACCGGAAAGCCGCCCGCCCAGAATACCGATATTAAAGGCAGTACTAGCCAAGAAACCAAGGGCGGCGCGGTGGGCGGGGCCGGAAAGTTTTCCATTGCTTGTGGTTTTGAGAATGACCTCCAATGCGCCGCGGCCTATGGCGCCAACTTTGGCGTTGGGGCCAATACCTGCTGTATGCTGAAGCCCGCGCTCAAAAGTACGTTCCCGGCTAACAACGCCATTGATGTCTGCGCCAATACCTACCTGGAAGCTGTTTTTGATGAAAGTTTTGATCCGGCCTCGCTAAAAGATAATCTGCTTATCGCTCGCGGTTTTTATTCTGCGAAAACGGCCAGTTGTAGTTCCACTCCCGCCAATGATGTAACAAAACTTATCGCGCGCGCTAGGCCGGAGGCAAACCCTAATCAGCCCTGGTATCGCAGAATTGTGAGCGAATTGGCTAAGGTCATCCGGTATCTGTTTGGCTCGACTGCCGAGGCTGTTGTCAAAATTCCTCCCAGCACCTGGTGCATTGGCGATACTCTCGGCACTGCCACCCTGGTGGATGGGGTAATAAATAATGTAACGGTCAGCTCTTCCATAATTACGGTAAAACTCTCGGCGCCGCTGGTAACGAGCACTGATTACGCGATTATTCTGAAAGATGGAATTAAGGACGAGCGCGGCGTGAGTATCGGGAAAGATGGCGGTAAGGCCATTAACTGGAAATTCGTTACCGGCTCTCAACTTTGCGAGGTAAACAAAGTAGTTGTAAATCCGCCGCAAGTTTACTTTTCGCGGGCTAACGCCACCACCGAACTATTCGCCAAGGCCGCGACAGCCAGCGGCGCCTTTATCCAATCCATTGTTGGATCGTACGAATGGGAATATCTCTGGGGGCCAAAAAATCCCTTTGTCGCTTTGTCCGACATCCGAATCTCGCCCAATCTCATCACCGCGCAGAATCGCAATGGCGAAATTGATATTCGCGCTTCGGTTAACCTTGTAGTGAATAAAATCAGCGGCACCTCTGGTGTTGTCGCCACGGGCAAATCGCATGCCGTTGTATTTTTATGCGAAAATCCCTGGCCGCCGAAAGATTTGTTTATTAGCGTTCCCACTCCCTTGATAGACCCAAATAATCCCAACAAGACGATTCGTACCGGCCCTTTCACCATCTTTCCCTACGAAGATAAAGCCGACAACAATGATGGTTTTGATTTTACGGCTCTTACCTTTAATAACACCGCTATCCCGTCCTCGCCGGTCGGCGGCTACTTTAATTTCAGCGCCTACTACTGCGCCGATAACGGAAGCGTCGGCACGTTTGATGACCTGCCGTATCTGCGCCCGACCGTGCAGACGAGTGGCGATATTGTTTCCACGGTCTCTTCGCTCAAGCGGTTTATTCTTACCAACGAAAAGAATGATGACGTAATCGGCATTCAAGTTTTCCCGAACCCAAACCATCTTACTGCCGAGGAATGGTACTCCGGCAGTAAAAAAGCGGGCGGACAAGAATTTGCCGGACAACTTCAAAACAGCAAGATAGATGGGTACAACGCGGTGACCGACAACAATAATGTTTACGTTGACGCTCTTAATTATTCCGACGTTGTCAAGAATCTCTACACCAATATTTATCTTTTCAGCATCAACTCCAACGCCGCGGCGGAAACACGCAAAGTTTTTGAACAACTGCTTACCAATCTCAAATTCAATAGAAATATTGCCAACTACGGCTACTGCGGAGTTACTCTGGATAAACCGGGCTTTGACCTGGCTTGCGCCAACGACCTGGATTGTCCGCGGGGACAGGTTTGCGCGAACGCGACAGATAAACTCAAACGTAACTATCAGCGTTTGCGCGATCTCAACAGCGTTCAAACGGCGCTTACCAGCTACGCCGACAGCAACGCCGGTAAATATCCGGAACTTAAAGAAGGCACCTATCTCACGGGGCAGACTTTAAGCGTTTGGCCATCCTGGGCGGTGCTGGGCAACGCCGTCGGAAGCGGTTTGCCGCTTGATCCAATAAACCAGTTGGATGTAGCCGGAACTTGCGCGAGCAGTACCAACAAATTTTGTCTCATCAACGGAGACTGCGGCCTAAAACCCAACACCAAACTTCCCGATGCCTGTGTTTTGCACGATCCAATCACCGGCTGGAGCGTGGCCGATCGCCGTTTCAGTTTCGCCTGCGCCACCACTTCCTATGCTTATCGCTACTTAGCCTCGCCAAATACAGGATATACTGTCAAGACGCGTTTTGAAAACATCGGTTTAGCTATCAACAATTTTGGTCCATTTATAAATGGCTTCATCGATCAGACGCGCATCATCGTCAACGATCAGAATGGCATCTGCAACCAGGATCAGGAGGTTTCCACCCTCAACCAAGGTGTCTGTGGCGACGGACAAATAAATTTGAATAAGGGGGAACAATGCGACCCGCCGGGCGGCGCTCGCTACGGCGCTTGCGGAGTAGTGCAACCCAAAAAAGTAAAAGTAGATGTCTGCGACAAGTCTTGCCAATGGGTCGCCTCCAGCACTCCTTTTATAGATTGTTCCAAATTAGGCAAATGCGGCAATGGCATTATTGAATTCAGCGAAGCCTGTGATGACGGCGCCTTGAACGGTAAATATAATCATTGTAATAATGATTGCCAGGCATTTGGTTTGGCCGGCTACTGCGGCGATGCGGCGCTACAGAAAACCTTTGAACTCTGCGATGTAACCGCGGCGAACTTTTGCGATGGCGGGCCGAATGATAAACGAGCTTGTCAGACGAATGATGATTGCAATCCTCCGCAAGGATTAGGTTTTAATATAAATATATATACTTGTAAGATTAATCAATCCGCTAACACCAAAAATGGCATTACTTATGCTTTAAAAAGAGAAGATTCTTGCAATTGGGATTGTCAGTCGTATGGTCCGTATTGCGGCGACGGAAAAGTTCAGCCGGAATTCGACGAAGAGTGCGAGGGCAATACGCAGTGTTCGGCTAATGGTCAGTCGGGCACGAGATTCTGCAGTAACAAATGTAAATGGGCGGATAAGTATGGGTCCGCCGTCGCTTGGTGGCGCCTGGATGATGGTTATGTTGGACCGCAGACCCTCTATGCGCCTCCGGCCGGCCAGCCGGGTAAGTTGGCCTGGTTCCAGAAAATCAGGCAAATGCTCTCTTCATTCGTTGGTCTCGCGGCCCACGCTGTCCAGGGTATTGGCTTTGCTGACTCATCGGGAAGAGGCAATAACGGCAATTGTTTCGGCGCGGATTGTCCGACATTTGCCCTGCAGGGTAAAGTAAAATATGCTTTTGATTTTTCCGGTTCCAATTTCATCACCGTGCCACACAGCGACAGCTTGTCGCCGGCGAGTTTTCTCTCGGTGGAGGCCTGGGTCAAGCCCGAAGATTATACAACCACCCATCAGAGAATTCTAGAGAAAGGCGGAGAGAATGTCGGCGGCGGATATGGATTGGAAGTTAATCTGCAATTTAATCCAAGCAAAGCTCGTTTTGTCATCTGGCTCAATGATGGGCAGAATCGTATCTGGGTTGATTCCAAAGCCGATGTCCCGCTCCGCGAGTGGACGCACATCGCCGCTACGTATCAGTGGATTAATGGCAAACAAATTCTCAAGATCTATCTCAATGGCGTGTTCGACAATAGTCGCGAGTTAGCGACGGCTCAGCCCTGGCTCACTGCCAACAAGAGTGACTTGACCATTGGTAAAGCAACCAAGAATAATGCCAATTATTTTAGCGGAACGCTGGATGAAATAAAAATTTACGATCGCGCTTTGTCCGATGTGGAAGTTCGCGACCATTATAACAATGGTTGCGAGGTGAAAACTTCTGAAGTAGCGGTTGCTCCTTCCGGCGTCTGCGGCGATCTGCGGGTGGATGCCGGCGAAGCCTGTGACGGCGGCCTAAATAATGGCGTAGCGTGTGCTCCGAGTTATGGTAAATCCTGCTCGTATTGCTCGGCCGATTGTAAGAATGTAATCAATGTTCAACCAAAAGAATATTGCGGCAATGGAATTATTGAGGCCAAAGAGTTTTGTGATGTTGACCCCAAAAACGGAGACATATTTTCTTCTTTGGTAGACCCCATCGGTAGTCCCACCAAAATCGACGTGAATAACGGTTATAAAGTTTTGGCCTGCGCCGCCGAACCACAAGACCCCTATACCGCCAAGAAAGGCGCCAAGAGTTGCACCGTTGGTTGTGGTCTACCCGGCGTCGTATCCAATTGTGTTAAGTGCGGGTTGGATGAGATTAATGGCGTGCCGGTGGAGGGCACTATCGTTAATGTTTTAGAGCCGCAATCGACGAATCCGCTGTATGGAACAAAAGCGCCAAAAGTTTTAGAATCAGGCGACGGCTATGTTAATGGGCGCTTAGACTTGTTTATCTCTCCCGCCTATGATGCCAAAAGAGTCGCGGGCGACATTTCTTGGAAAGCCTCTTCCGAGGAGCCGGCTTATTATTTTAAGCCGCCGACAGACGATAAATATGATTCCGTCACGCGTTCTCTTATTAATCCTAATCCAATTTGCTCTAGCGGCGAACCTCATTATCGCGTAAGAATTAATGATGATGCCAACGGCGCTCATTATCTTGATTTTCCGGTAATTTCCGATCCCAAGAATCAAAAGCCATGGAAATACGAC
>CAZMYO010000004.1:0-30060 GCA_964570525.1 uncultured Gammaproteobacteria bacterium
CCAGGATATTCAGCCAGCATAAAGCGATGAAAAAAAACTACAGGTTCGTACTCTCGGATCTCTTCGTACATTTCTTGCCATTCTTCCACAATAGAATCTACCAATGCGTCATCGCCTGTATTCGCTGCACGCATCAATAAGTTATTTTTTATTAAATCTACTGCCGAAAGAGCTAAGCCGCGGTCATTTAAAGTTTCAAATAGCCTAAATGCATTAAATTGATCTATGACATTAATATGTACGAGGATAAGTTTATTTACACTTCTATTTTTTAAATTTTCGAGTTCATCAAGTTTGAGTGACGCGATCTGTGATTTAAAATAGTTATAGCACTCAAAAATACGATGTCCATCTTTTGTTTCATTTTGCAATCTTCCTGCAAGAACAGCGCTAAACTCGTCGTTATCAAGATTGCCGAGCTTCATTTTTGGAACTATCCTTTGGGCGCCCCCTTCAAAACAATTGGCGGTTAAGTAATGATCCGTTATGTGTTTGGCAAAAACATCATTAGATAATTTTGTAGCATGGTCTCGAATTGCTGATAATAATACTAGAATTGTTGTTAACCGTTGCTGTCCGTCATTAACTTCAAAATTTATAATTCCAACTGTAGGTCGGCCTTCCGGTATAACAACAATTGAACCGAGGAAATGGCTTTCGTCTATTTGACCAGTATGTATATCTTCCCACAGGTCGCTCCATTGTTCACCCGTCCATTCAAATTGTCGTTGGTGACGTGGGACTCTGTATGCCTGGGTAGGGCTATTAAGTAGTGCCTCTATAGTTAATTCGGTTGCGTCAATTATGTTTGGCATATTTTATAAATAATTTTGCCACCGGCGAACCGACGGCTTTAGCTTTTTTAATTCGTAAGTGTTTCCTTAAATTTAATCGTTTTCGTAGCCGAGCGAAGAAAACACCATATTCCCCCTCTCAAAAAAAGAAAAACAAAATCGGATTATTTTTAAGAGCCAGGGCCGCAGCCCTAAAGGAAAACAGGTATTTCACATAACTCCTTTTTATGCGAAGTTTAAGACCGTAAACTATCTTGAACTTGCGTATTATACGAATTTTGAGTATACTTTTTCGTAGCTGATTCATTGGATTGTATCAAAAAAAACAATATTATGCAAGCATTTTTAACACGCACGGAAACTGAATTAAAAATACGCAATTACAGCCCTAAAACCGTAAAGAGTTATTTATATTCCTTGAAAGAGTATTTGGCGTTTAAGCGGGAGTTTTTTGAACATTTGGACAGCGAAAATATTAAAAAATATCTGTTACAAATGCATGATCGCAAGGCATCGCCCCAAACCGTTAACTTGCATCTTAACGCCATCAAATTTTTTTATCGCGAGGTAATTAAAACCAGTGAACCAATTGAGCTCAAATTTGCCAAACGCAACCAGCGTCTGCCGGTGGTATTGTCGCGCGCGGAAGTGGCGGAAATAATTTCGTCCGTAACCAACCCTAAGCACAAAATAATGTTGGCCCTTTCGTATGGCGCGGGCCTGCGAGTGAGTGAGGCCATAAGTTTGCGGGTTAAAGATATTGATCTGGCGGAGTTGGTTATTCATCTTAAGGAAGCCAAAGGCAAGAAGGATCGTATTACCGTATTTCCGGAGAAACTTAAGACGGATATTCAGAATCTGCTGGCGGGGAAGAGTGGAGGTGATTTTGTGTTTGCAAGCGAGCGCGGCGGCCGCTTAACCGAGCGCACGGCGCAGAAAGTTTTTGAGAACGCGCTAAAAAAATCGGGGCTGAACAAAGACGCCACCTTCCACTCTCTGCGCCACAGCTTTGCCACACATCTGTTGGAGAACGGCGTGGACGTGCGCTATGTGCAGGAACTGCTCGGCCACGCCAATATCCGCACCACGCAAATTTATACGCATGTGACCAATCCGATGATAAAAAATATTAAAAGTCCGTTATAAAAAACTCTTATTTAATCCAAGGGGGTTGTCCCGATCCCGAAGGATCGCGGATCCCGACTTAGTCGGGACCACTGGGCTCTTCGCAATGACACGTTGGGTATGAATTTCAAAATAAAATCAAAATATAAGCCAGCCGGCGATCAACCTAAGGCGATAGAAGGCCTTGTTTCTGGTTTGCATAAAGGACTGGGGAAACAAACATTGCTGGGCGTTACGGGTTCCGGAAAAACTTTTACCATGGCGAATGTGATTGAGCGGGTGCAGGTGCCGACTTTGATAATCGCGCATAATAAAACGCTCGCGGCCCAACTCTGCAACGAGTTCCGCGAATTTTTTCCCGATAACGCGGTGGAATACTTTGTGAGCTATTACGATTACTATCAGCCCGAAGCATATATCCCCTCATCCGATACCTATATAGAAAAGGAAGCGATGATTAACGATGAGATCGACCGGCTTCGCCACGCCTGCACCCAGGCGCTTTTGTCGCGTTCCGATGTTTTAATTGTGGCGTCGGTGTCGGCGATTTATGGTTTGGGGTCGCCCACGGAATACGAAAAAATCGTTTTGCATTTGCGCCGGGGAGATGAGCTTGATCGGCGGGCCATGCTTGAGCAGCTCATCGCGATGCAATTTGAACGGACGACCAGCGAACTCAAGCGCGGCAGTTTCCGGTTGCGCGGGCAGGTATTTGAAATTATGCCCGTGAACGAGGATGTGATTTATCGGTTTGAAATTTCGGACAGAATTGACGTTATTCAGAAGCTAGATAGAGTGACGCGTAAAGTAATCTCAAGCTCGGAGATGGGACCAGGGGCCCCAGTACCAGATGCCCCGCATCAGTACGGGGCAAACATCCGATCGATGTCGGATGTTTGGTTCTTTCCGGCCAAACATTATGTGGTGGGGGAAGCGGCGCGGGAGCGAGCGTTTACCAGTATTCGGCGGGAACTAGACGAACAACTGGCCGAGTTTGAGCGGCATGGCAAAGTTGTGGAGCATGAAAGGTTGCGACGGCGAGTTACCTATGATTTGGAAATGATTAAAAATATCGGTTATTGCAACGGCATCGAAAATTACTCGCGGCATTTTGAAGGCCGCGCGGCCGGCGAGCCGGCGTTCACTCTTTTGGATTATTTTCGGTCATGTGTGGGCGAGGGACGAAAATTTTTAACCATCGTCGACGAATCGCATGTAACCATCCCGCAGATAAGGGGGATGTTTCATGGCGACCGGGCGCGCAAAGACACTTTGGTAGAGCATGGATTCAGATTGCCAAGCGCGCGCGACAACCGGCCGCTGACTTTTGAAGAATTTGAGGAGCGGGTAGAGCAAACGATTTATTCGTCCGCGACCCCCGGAGAGTACGAGCTTAAAGAAAGCGACAAGGTAGTGGAGCAGGTTGTCCGTCCCACCGGGCTCATTGATCCGGAAATAATCATTCGCCCGATTGTCGGTCGCAAGGTTGATGGCGGCTTGTCGCAAGTTGAAGATTTGATTACGCGGATTGAAGATCGAGTGGCCAAAGGGGAGCGGGTCTTGGTGACAACTCTCACTAAAAAAATGGCCGAGGACCTGACCGATTATCTGACTGAAAAAGGAAAAATCTCCGCCAAAGGCGGACCAGCCTCTGGCTGGAAAGTCGCTTATCTGCATAGCGATATTAATACTCTGGAGCGCATTGAGATACTCATGAATTTGCGGTTAGGAAAAATTGATGTGCTCGTCGGCATCAATTTATTGCGCGAGGGCTTGGATCTGCCGGAGGTGTCTTTGGTCGCAGTTTTGGACGCCGACAAAGAAGGGTTTTTGCGGAGCGAGACCAGCTTGATTCAGACTATCGGCCGCGCGGCGCGCAATGTGAATGGACAAGTCGTGCTTTATGCCGACAATATTACCGGTTCAATTCAACGAGCCATTGACGAAACACAACGGCGTCGAAAAATTCAAATGGAATATAACAAAAAACACGGCATAACTCCCAAAACTATTCAAAAGGCGATTAGGAATATTTTGGAAGAGTTTGGAATAGATATGCGAAATACGAAAGCTACGAAAGTACGAAAAACGGGAAAGGCGAGTGTGACTGATCTTGATTTGCTGGGTGACGCCCGCCCGATCGAAGATATTATTAAAGACAAAGAACGCCAGATGAAAGAAGCGGCCAAGGATTTGGAGTTTGAACTGGCTGCCATCTTGCGCGATGAACTGCGCGAACTTCGGGCGCGGGAAAAGACTGCCAACATGAGTGTTACGGGTAGGAAAGACCGGATCTACAACGGGGGTGTTGATAGGGATGTCGTTTTGTGATAGAGTAATTTGTGATATTAAAACGCTTAAATAGTGTCTTTATATCACCTATTCAAAACGAACGGAGGAGGATGAGACGATGGAAACGGAGAATTTGGAGCGCACAGAGAGGGAATTTGCCCACGCTAGGAAGGTGCGGCTGACCATGTTCTTGATTGCCGGCGCGGCATCCGTGGCGACGGGTTCTGTGCTAGTCTATCTGGCGATCCGCGGAGCGAACCCTGTCGGCCATGGCATCGCCATTGTCCTAAGTGTCTTCGCCTTGGTAGCGTGGTTCGTTTGTCTGTCAAGACAGAGGGCGGACACCGACGCCGCAAGGAAGCATCTCGGAAAACTTAAGGGGATTATCGGGGCTCTCCACTACCGCTCAAATACGGATCCTCGTCGCCGCCCCAGAGCCTGAAGAACGGCACCAGCGAATCTAGCCGGCGGGAAGCACAACCGCCGGCTCTTATATTTAATGTTAAATGACCGAATAGGGGGATTGACAAGCACCGGTTTTTTGGTAAGATACCAATGTTCTTTTCACATATTGTAGGCATGACCCCAGGACGGGTCTTTTTGGCATTCACTCTGTTAAATAATTTAACAAAATAAATAATTTTAATTTTTTTTATGTAAATATATGAGTGAAGAATTTTTTAAAAATCGCGAACAAAGCTTGGTGGAGCAAATTAAGGATGAACTTAGAGAAAAATTGGGCCACGCCATCGTTGGCAAAGATTTTGACATGCTTGATCAAAAAATAATCCACGATGATTTAGTGCGTTTGGAAGAAATGGGCATTACCCTCACGCAATTGGGATTTCAGGAAGAAGACATTGTGGCGCTGCGCCTGGCTTCTCGATTGTGGCAGACTAGACGACACTAATAATCTATGCAAGACCCCGCACCAGAGCTCACTATCGCTCGCACGGTACGGGACAGGCAATCTCAAAATTCTTATGCAAAATAAAATGGTCATCAGGGGAGCCCGAGAGCACAATCTGAAGAATATTAACCTAGAGCTCCCACGCAATAAAATGATTGTGTTTACCGGTTTATCCGGCTCGGGAAAATCGAGCTTGGCTTTTGATACCATTTTTGCGGAGGGCCAGCGGCGCTATATAGAAAGCTTGTCGGCCTATGCCCGCCAATTTTTGGGAGGACTCCAGAAGCCCGACGTTGATGAGATCGAAGGGTTGTCTCCGGCAATTTCCATTGATCAAAAAGCGCATAGCGCCAACCCGCGTTCAACGGTGGCGACAATCACCGAAATCTACGATTATCTGCGAGTTTTATTTGCGCGAGTAGGCGAGCCCCACTGCCCGCTGGACGGAACCAAGATTGAGAAGATGACGACTGACCAGATGATGGAGCAGATAGTTAAACAGCTCTCGGCAGCGCAAGCGACGGTCCCGCCAGAGCGGGATCCCGTCTCTAGAAGATTCGGGCGGAGCGGGACAAACCCCACCCAACCTCCCCTTAGAAAGGGGAGGAGGCCAAAGTCCCCCTCTTACCAAGAGGGGGTCGCGGGGGAGTTGCCGGAGCTGATTATTCTGGCACCGGTGGTGCGAGGCAGAAAAGGGGAGTATTACCAAATGCTCTACGATATTTATAATTCCGGATACTTGGAGGTGCGCGTAGACGGCAAAATGCATAATTTGAAAGAGAGAATTGTTTTATCGAAAAATATCAAGCACACTATTGAGGTGGTGGTGGACAAGTTAGACTACAGACTACAGACTACAGACTACGGTCATGACGCTGTAGCCCGTAGCCTGCCTGCCGGACAGGCAGGTCCGTCGACCGTAGACCAAAAGCAGCGTTTGGCCGAAGCGGTGGCAACTGCCGTGGATTTATCAAATGGACTTTGCACGGTAATTTATCCCCACCTTTACGGCGGGCAGGCAAACGGAGAAGAAAAAATTTACAGCACGGAGTATTCTTGTCCGAAAGACGGTTTTAGTTTTCCGGAAATTGAGCCGCGTCTGTTTAGTTTTAACAGCCCTTACGGTTATTGCGCGGCCTGCACCGGTCTGGGAGTTATGGGGTTATTTCCCGCCACAGGCGGGTCCGCCTTTGGCGGAAGCGAAGAGGAGTGTCCGAAGTGTCGCGGGAAACGTTTGAACGACACGGCCTTGAGCGTTAAAGTCGCGGGAAAAAATATTTGGGAGGTGACAAACCTTTCCATCGCCGAGGCGCGCGAATTTTTTGCCGTGGTAGATATGGAACTCCCCGAACAACAGCGCGAGATCGCGGGGGCGGTGCTGCGGGAAGTCGCCAACCGTCTGCAGTTTATGTTTGATGTCGGCCTGCACTATTTGACGCTCAACCGCAAAGCCGGAACGCTTTCCGGCGGCGAGGCCCAGCGTATTCGTTTGGCTTCTCAAGTGGGCACGCGCCTGGTTGGCGCGCTCTATGTTCTCGACGAGCCAACGATCGGATTGCACCAGAGAGATAACGCTAAGCTGGTAAAAACTCTCCGTAACTTATGCGACATCGGCAATACCATTATTGTGGTGGAGCACGATGAAGATACAATTCTCACCAGCGACTGGATCGTGGATTTCGGCCCGGGCGCAGGTTATCATGGGGGAGAAGTTGTTTTTTCCGGCCCGCTTGCTTTGATGCTCTCGGCAGCCCAAGCGACGGTCCCGCCAGAGCGGGATCCCGTCTCTAGAAGATTCGGGCGGAGCGGGACAAACCCCACCCAACCTCCCCTTGGAAAGGGGAGGAGGCCAGTTGTCCCCCTCTTACCACGAGGGGGCTCGGGGGGAGTTGCCGATGTTGCGATTCAAGGAAATCCGGTCGCGTCACTCACCGGCAAATACCTCCGCGGTGAATTAAAAATTGCCATCCCAGAGAAACGAAGAAAGGTAGATAGCGCCACACCCAAGATAAAAATAAAGAAAGCCGCCGCCCATAATTTAAAAAATATTAATGTGGAGATTCCGCTCCGAAGATTTGTTTGTCTCACCGGCGTATCCGGTTCTGGTAAATCCACTTTGATGCATGATGTGCTAGAGCGTTCGATTACGAACCGGCTATATCGCCTCAATAAATCCGTCGGCAAACATTTGGAAATTACCGGTACCGAGTATATCGATCGGATGATTACGATTGATCAGTCGCCGATCGGAAGAACTCCCCGTTCCAACCCGGCGACCTATACCAAAGCGTTCGATCACATTCGGGATTTGTTCGCCGCTACTCCCGAGGCTCGCATCCGCGGATTTAAAATTGGTAAATTCAGCTTCAATGTTCCGCCATCCGCCTCTGGCGGAGGCGGAGGCGGCCGCTGCGAAAACTGCGCCGGGCGCGGAATGCTTGAGATTGAAATGCACTTTTTGCCGAGTGTTGAAATTGTTTGCGACGTTTGCCGCGGCAAACGTTTTACTAATGAAATTTTACAGGTGTATTATAAAGAAAAGAATATTTCCGATGTGCTGAACATGACGATTGAAGAAGCCGAGGAGTTTTTTCGGGATATTCCAATGATTCAAGATAAGCTCGGCATGCTCAAACAGGTTGGCCTTGATTATTTAACTTTGGGGCAATCAGCCACGACGCTTTCCGGCGGCGAAGCCCAGCGCATCAAGCTTAGCCGCGAGCTCTCTAAACACGGCACGACCAAAACCTTGTATCTCTTGGATGAGCCAACCACCGGCCTCCATTATGACGACGTGAAAAAACTTGTTGAGGTACTGGAGCGCTTGGTGACGCATGGCAATACCGTGATGGTAATTGAACACAATTTAGATGTAATAAAATGCGCTGATTGGATTATTGATTTGGGGCCGGAGGGCGGCGATAAGGGGGGAGAAGTGGTGGCGGCAGGTACGCCGGAAGAAGTTAGTAAAAAATCGGGAAGTTATACGGGGCAGTATCTAAAAAGAATTTTAAAATAGCCTGAAAATAGAAAGACGCCCCGATGTTCATCGGGACGCCGTTTAGCGGAGCGACCTGATCATTGCGCGGAGGTACTTCCTGGCCTTCGCGGTGAGAGAGCGATTGGTAGATAGCATCTCCTTGAGGTTTTTTTTCATCTCCGCCTTGGAGAGGTCGCGCCAGAAGAGGTTTTCTTCGATGGTTCGCTTCACGTCTTCTTCGTCGATAAACTGTTTGCTGACCATGATGGCGCCCTCCTTCTTAGCAGTTGGAGATGGTGTACGGGCCGAGCTCTTTTTTTGAGCCGTCCTTGTACTTCATTTTATACCAGATTTTCAGCGTTCTCCCGGACTCTTCACAGCGCACTTCGATGATTTCGCTCTCCATGATTTTCCTCCGTCAAGTTTTAATCTTACAATAAATTTGGTAGTTTGTCAATATGCATCAAAAGCCCCAAGTTATCGCTAAATTATCATCCCCGCCCGACTCCCCCGGTATCTATTTGTTTTACAATGTCGAAGAGGAGCTTATTTATGTGGGCAAAGCCAGCTCGCTCAAGCAGCGGGTAAAGAGTTACTTTCGCTCCCTCCCCTCTGCGTCCCCCCTTTGGTCCCGACTGCGGTCGAGGATCCTTGATTCTCGGGAATCGGGACAGGGGGGAACATCGCTGAGCCGGCCAATTGAGGAAATGATTCATGAGGTGGCGCGCGTTGATTGGAAACAGACTGATTCGGCGCTGGAGGCGATTATTTTGGAAGCCAATGCCATTAAACAGCATCAGCCGAAATATAATATCCTCGGGAAGGATGATAAAAGCTGGAGCTACCTAGTTATCACCAAAGACAAATTTCCGCTGGTGGAAACGATGAGAGAGCGTGAAGTCAAAAGTCTAAAGTCTGAAGTCAAAAGTCCGCTTCGATATGTGTTCGGCCCATATCCCGGGTTAAATATCGCGGCGGCGATGAAATTACTGCGTAAACTTTTTCATTTTTCCAATTGCCTCCCTCCTCCCCCTGCCCCCTCCTTCCGCCACTTCGGCGGACAGACGGGCAGGAGGGGAAAACAATCGCGGCCGTGTTTGTATTACCAGATGGGACAGTGCCCGGGCATCTGCACCGGAGAAATTAGCGTTCCGGACTATAAACAAAAAGTAATTCGTCCGCTCGTGATGTTTCTCCGGGGGAAAAAGAAACAGGTGATTCGGCTGCTGGAGCGGCACATGAAAATAGCCGTGAAAAGCGAACAGTACGAAGAAGCCGCGCGTCTGCGCGATCAGTTTAAGGCGCTCTATCGCATTCAGGATGTCGCTTTGCTTAATAAAAGTTTCTTTGGTGAGACTTCGGACGTCAGACTTCAGACCCTAGACTCTAGACTTCAATCACCAAGTGACCAAAGTCCAAAGTCCAGAGACCAAAGACCGTTGCGCATTGAAGGGTATGATATTTCTAACTTAGGAGGAACGGACAAAGTTGGCAGTATGGTGGTGTTTGATGAAACCGGACCGGTGAAATCCGCTTATCGCAAATTTACCATCAAAACAGTTAGCGGCCAGAGCGATGTGGATTGCCTGGCCGAAGTAATGGAGCGGCGATTAAGTCATCACGAGTGGCCCATGCCCCAAGTTATTTTGGTTGACGGCGGCCGGCCGCAGGTGAATCGTGTAAAACGAATTGTAGAGACGCATACAATCGCGTCTGTACGAAAAATTCCCGTAGTCGGCATCGCCAAGGGTCCAAAGCGTCGACGCAATGATTTTATTCTGGGGAGTAGGAGTCCGCAATTTATTGTTTGGGTGAATAATCACCAGCGACTGCTTATTCGAGTGCGAGACGAGGCGCATCGCTTTGCCATCACCTTTCATCGAGCTCGGAGGGGCAAAAGTAGTTTAGGGCGATAAATCACAATTTAGGTAACGACTAGCCAACCACTTGACAAAACTCCTATTTTAAATTACATTACTTCCATCAACAAGGAGGCCCACCATGCACCGCCAAGGAACCGTTGTCCGCTGTCTCACCAAGCTCGCCATCATGGTTGGGATGGTCACTCTCTGCTCATGCTTCGGTCCCGCCACGGTCAAGAACCACCAGGTCCTACTCGACCCGAGCCACCTCTACGCCGCCGATCTCATTCCCAAGGGGTGGATGGTGATCGAAGATGTGGTTCCGTCCACGACGCTCGACGTCAGCAAGCTCAAGTTCCGCTCGTTCCTCAAGGACGGTGAGTTGTGGGTCAACGGCAAGGTTCTGCGCAAGCGCGCCGTCGAGCTCAAGGGCAACCTCGGGCTCACCGACGCGAAGCGTTTCCTCGCCGAGCAGGGCAAGATCCCGGCCAAGCCGCGCGATTTCTACATCGTGTTCCCGGGTACGGTCCTGCGCGATTTCGTCGGCCGCCTCCGCGTCCCGTACCTCGACTTCCACGGCGGTCGCTGGGTGTTGGACTTCAACTGGCTCGTCGGCGGCTGGGTCGACGGCGGTCATCTCGCGTGCAGCGAGTAGGAATCTTGGCTACTCGGACACTCGGCGCTTTTGGCAAGTGTCCGATCCATGTTTCCATTGGACCCTCGTCTCGATTTCACCCGTCAAACGGTGGGGTTGAGCGAGGGTCTTGTTCTTTTTAAAAAGACTGGCCGGATCTTGACAAATATCCTATAATAAGTTATATTGTGCTTAACAAAGAATTTTTTTATGTTAACTCCCAAAATTCCATTGGATAGCTGGCAAGAGGTGTTAAAATTTATTAACCGCTGTCCAGTTTGCAGCGAAAACTATCTTCCCGAGAAGGCTAAAGTTTTTGCCAAAAACGAAACGGCGCGTTTGGTGCATATTACCTGCGTTAAGTGCCAAAGTTATTTTGTGACCATGATTTTGACGATGGGGCAGGGGCTAAGCTCGGTGGGCATGGTTACCGATTTGAACTACGACGACATCCGGCGCTTGAACAAATTGCCGGCAATATCCACCAACGAGGCCATTGAAAGCTACACTTTAATTCAAGAAGAAAAATTCGCGCGTTCCTTAGTTTTTTAAGCGGAAATCACCCGAGCGGTGGTACCAGAATATTTAAGATTTTTACTCGTATGAACTATACGCTTGCGGCAACTACCCGAGTAGCACGAGGGGCGCGAACACGAAGCGCGAGCCAGGTGCCGGCGGTGGTTTATGGCGGAGGAGGAAAACCCGAATCCCTTACCCTTAACCCGGCCGAGTTCTTAAAGTTATATCGGCAAGCCGGCGGCTCCAGTTTAATTGATTTATCAGTTGATGGAAAAGAAGCCGGCAAGGTGCTGGTGCAGGAGGTGCAAAATGATCCGGTAAAAGACGGGGTGATTCACGTGGATCTACGCCGCATTGATATGAACAAAGCAATGACGGCAACGGTAATTCTCAAATTCGTGGGCGAAGCTCAGATTATTAAGTCTTCCGGCGGAACATTGGTTACCAATTTACAGGCAGTTGAGGTGCGCTGTTTGCCTAAAGATTTAGTGTCGCACATTGATGTGAGCCTAACTTCGCTCGTAAGTTACGACAATATTATCAAGGTGAAAGATTTACAATTGCCCGCGGGTATCGAAATCACCAGTCCTCATGCCGAGGATTTGGTGGTGAAGGCGGCGCCGGCTTTGAGCGAGGAAGAAATTAAGGCGATGGAAGCGGCGACCGAACCGGTGGATTTGAGCAAGATTGAAGTGGCCGGCAAGAAGAAAGAAGAGGGTGAAGAGGGGGCCGAAGCGGCCGCCGCTCCGGCGGAAGAGAAGAAAGCCGAAAAGAAAGCGCCGGAAGATAAAAAAGAGAAGAAGTAAAATAATTAAAAACCCCGCGCCAGAACGGCGCGGGGTTTTTAATTAATTCAGATATGATATACTTATATAATTAAAGTAATAGTCTGGCTATGCTCAAGAGAAAATATCTAGCGCCGGTAGCGCTGGCGGCTATCGCGGTGCCCGTGGTTTACTTCTTTTTTTCTTCGGCTTTGGGTAATAAGAAGGAAGGAGAAGCCGCCGCGGAACAAGTAGCGGGTGAGCAATATTATAGTTTACTCGATGGAACACCGGTGAAGGATGAAGCCGCCGAACGCCGGCAGGTAGTGGGTGTAATGATTGACAATCATCCGGAGGCGCGGCCGGAGTCCGGACTCGCCGCGGCCAAGATCGTGTATGAAGCGCCGGTCGAGGGCGGCCTTACGCGCTATTTGGCGATTTTTGATAGTACCGAGGCCGTTCCCGAGGTCGGCCCGGTTAGAAGCGCCCGGCCGTATTATTTGGATTGGCTCCGGGAATATGGCAGTGGTTTGTATATGCACTCCGGCGGATCTCCGGATGCTTTAACAATTATTAAGCAGTTGAAAATTTTTGATGTCAACGAATTTTATTGGGAAAAATATTTTTGGCGGAGCGCCGACCGCGAACCTCCCCACAACCTCTACACCAAAAACGATCTCTGGAAACAAGCGATCGCCGAGTATCAGGCGGGTGGAGGTGTCTTGCCTACGCCAAATGGGTGGGTCTATGCCAAAGATGTCGGTGGTTTTAGTGGCGAAATCTCCTTAAATAAGGAAGTTACGATTCACTATAACCCCGATTACCTGGTAACCTGGAAATATGATCCGAGCCAATTTTCCTATGTTCGTTATATTAATGATAAAAAATATATTGATAAGAATGGCGCCGAAGTAAGAGCGTACAATGTGCTGATTCAATATACAGCGGTGAAAACAATTGATGAGGAAGGCCGCCGCGAGATTACGACCATCGGCCAGGGCGAAGCAAAAATAATGAAAAAGGGCCGGCTAACTACCGGCGCCTGGCAGAAAAAATCTGCTGCCGACCGAACTCGTTTTTACGCTTCCAACGGGAATGAGAACGTCTTTGTGCCCGGCGCCACCTGGGTAGAGGTGGTGCCGAAAGATGTGGAGATTGAGGTGACGAATTAGGATTCTCCCTCCCCCTAGGGAGAGGGGCCGGGGGTGAGGGCAATTGGTGGTAATCACACGAATAAAATTGGCTAATTTAAGCCAATTTTTGCATTTAGCTATTGACAAAAGCTGGGTTTTATGGTATTTTAATCTGTCCTCGCGTTATGGTGACGCGAGGCTGACAAAGGACAGGTGCGATGGGACGAAAAATCGAAGTCGTTGCCCAGCAGGACAATACTTTCCACATCCGCGGCCGTCGTCAGGATTGGCGAACGGAAAGCGACCAGAGCATCACCGTTCACGTCGAGGCCATCAAGGCCGATGTCCGACTGGAGCGCTACGGGAGCTACGACGATCGGTTCTTGCTCTCGCCATCGCAGCGCAGCACGGTGAGCCTCAACAAGGAAGAACGCTGGCTCAAGCTCCCCCGCCGCAACGGTGACCGCTATAAGGAGCGTCGCCACCAGCAGTCGCTCTTCTAGTCCACCGCGCCCCGCCCGACGGCAACGTCGGAGCGGGGCATCTAATAAAGCAGCTTTTTCAAAGGCTGCTTTTTAGTTTTTAATAACAACAACCCGATCTCGCCCCGCGAGATCTGGTTTTATTGCCACGGAAGATTCCGGAAGATATTTTTTTACGAGAGCAGTAATTTTTTCGGATTGGGAAGGGTCGATTTCGAAGAAAATAAATATTGGATATTTGATATTGGATATTAGTGAAGCGATTTGTGTGAGCAATTTTTCATATAACTCCAATCCATTCCTGCCGCCGACTAAGGCTGAACGCGGCTCGCGCTGGATAGACGGTTCGGCCGCGAATTGTTCGGGGGTTAGGTAGGGTAGGTTGGCGGTGATTACCACCAATTTTGTTTCCCTCTCCCTTGGGGAGAGGGAAAAAGGGTGAGGGCTCGCCCGGCGGCAGAGAGAGGCGAGCCAACCCCTCACCCCGCGCCCCTCTCCCCAAGGGAGAGGGCGGCCACACAGCGGTTCGAGGAGATTGCCGTGAAGAAAATTTATGGACACATTATGTGTTCGGGCATTGCGCCGGGCGACACGGAGGGCACCACGCGAAATATCCGTCGCAAATATTTTAATATTAGAATATTTTAATATTTTCGCGATGGCGATTGGAATACACCCGCTACCGGTGCCGACGTCGATGAGGACAATGTGGTCTACAGTCGACGGTCTACGGACTACGGTCGATTGTTCAGTTGTCTGTGCTGTAGTCTGTAGTCCGCAGTCTGTAGTCAAAGTTCGTATCACCTCCTCGATCATCAGTTCTGTTTCTGGTCTGGGTATGAGCGTGTATCTGTTGACGTAAAAATCCAATCCGAAAAATTCTTTGTGGTGGGTAATGGCGGCGACGGAGTAACCTTTTTTGTAGTGATAAATAAACCGGCGAAAACGAAGATGTTGAATAATAGATATTGGATATTCTGGATGAGAGCAGAGGAATTCTTTTGGTTTTTTTAGGGCGGAGGATAAAAGAATATCCAGGTTAGAAACTGAGAGGTGTGGAGGGTAGGTTTTTCGGAGTTGAGTGATGTTTGGCATAAGGTCGGCAGTCTAGCTGTCATTTCGATCCGCCGGCTGGCGGAGAGAAATCTCTGTCCGTCGGTGTCATTCCCGCGAAAGCGGGAATCCAGTGGCGATGGATCCCCGTTTCCACGGGTATGACAAATAAGACAGAGATCCCTCGCTCGCCTTGGCGTAGCCACGCTTCGGCGAAGCCAGGTCGGTGCGAACCTCGCTCGGGATGACAATTGTCGAGGTGTTTATTCCTTGTCCTGCTCATGTTGTTCAGCTTCACGAACTGCCGCAATAATCGGTTCCAATTCTCCATCCATAATCCTCGGAATACTGTTCCAATTTTGGTGGATGCGATGATCGGTGACGCGATCCTGGGGAAAGTTGTAGGTGCGGATTTTTTCGCTCCGGTCGCCCGTGCCGATTTGGGCGCGGCGTTTGGCGGTGAGCTCGGCGTGTTTTTTTTCTTGTTCCATCGCGAATAATCGGGAGCGCAATACCGCCATCGCTTTCTCGCGGTTAGCGGTTTGCGAGCGCTCGTCCTGGCACTGCACAATCATGCCAGTCGGAATGTACACAATGCGTACCGCCGAGTAGGTGGTGTTCACGCTTTGTCCGCCGTGGCCGCCGGCCGTCATGGTGTCGATACGTAAATCTTTTGGATCAATTTTGAATTCAGTCTCTTCAATTTCCGGCAATACCGCTACTGTTACGGTAGACGTGTGTACTCGTCCCGCTTTTTCCGTTTCCGGAACGCGCTGCACGCGATGCACACCCATTTCATATTTTAAGTCGCCATAGACTCCGCCAGCCGGCGGAGCGCCCTTGATGGAAAAAACCACCTCTTTGAAACCGCCAATGCCGATTTTGTTGGAATCAATAAATGAAGTTTTCCAGCCTTTTGATTCGGCATATTGGGAGTACATGCGGAAGAGCTCAGCGGCAAAGAGGGCCGCTTCATCCCCGCCGACGCCCGCCCTGATTTCCATTATGACATTTTTTTTGTCGAGCGGATCCCGCTGTCGGGTGAATTCAGCAAGCGTTTTCTCAAGCGCGATTTTTTTATTTTTGAGATCCTCGAGTTCAGCAAGGGCTAATTCTTGCATCTCGGGGTGCGTGGTGTCCGCGGCCATGCGCTCGGTCTCGGCCAGCGCCTTTTCTAGCTCGGCTAACTCTTTTATTTTTTCGGCGACGGGCTTAATGTCGCTGTATTCTTGGGAGACCCCCTTTAATTTTTTAGAATCACCAATCACGGCCGGACTCTGCAGGTCGGCTTCAAGTTTGTTGAACTTGGTTAGTAAGTCAGAATATTTTTTTAACACAGATTACACGGATTATTGAGTGAGGATTATACAGATTTGTGAATTGAATAAAAAACAGACTACATTTAAGTATAGCCCGTTTTTTGTAAAAGGTATATCTATTTTTCTTCAACCTTGGCTGCCTTCTTCTTGGCCACCTTCTTGGCGGCAGTGGCGGCTTTTTTTACTTTCTTGCCTTTGCGCTTGGCGGCGACAGCCGAAATCTTGCCCATTCTTTCCTGGAATTTTTCCACGCGGCGGGCCGTATCCACGAATTTTTGTTTGCCGGTATAAAAAGGATGGCACTGGTTGCAGAGCTCAGTCCGAATTTCTTTCATGGTGCTACCGGTAACGAAGGTGTTGCCGCAGGCGCAGGTGACCTTGGTATCGGTAAAGTATTGGGGGTGGATTTTTGTTTTCATATGAATTTCTTTTCGCAAGGAATTCATCCCGACTCAGTCGGGAAAGATTCCTTGTGATTAATTATTTCCGCCAAAGGCGGATCAGCCTTGGGCTGAAAAGTGAAAGGATTATACCAGATCAGTGTTTTTTTGTCAATAAAAAGACTTAAAGTCCCCGTATACTGCGCTTGCCATTTCCATCATTAAAGCATACCATAGTAATATATCTACTTAATAATATAAGCGTAATAGCGTATGAAAATAAATTCTAAGGGTACTAAGTTGGCGCTAGGCGCAGTTATGCTGGCGGTACTTTTTTTCTCGGCGAGCGCGGTCTTGGCAATTGTGAACGGCGATGTGGTGAATAATCCCGAAAATACTGGGGCAGTATTTCTTTGCAATCCATCATGGTGTGGTATGTCCGGCAGCCTGCTAACTAATGATTGGGTTTTGTCTACCGGGCATGGCGCCTATGATCAGGCTAATCCGGAAAATAACACGGTTTTTCCCGGAGGTTACCAGATAGGTGAACCAGTACAACCAGACTTTGTTGTGACCCATCCGAGTTTGGACTTTTCTCTTTTGCATTTGCCTAAAACTATCGTGATAAACGGGGTATCAACTACATACCGAAGGGGGATATACACCAGCTCAACGGATTCTTTGGCAAATAAAAGATTAAATTTTTTAGGGTATGGAGTATATGATCAGGAGGGGCATTGGGGAGCGCTGCACCAGGCTTTCGTTACCTCAACTGGGCAACACGATGAGTACAATTTTGTCGTTAGTTACAGGCAAGACCAGTCGTCCGGAAACGGAGATTCGGGCGCGCCCGTTTTTACAACTGGGGTTGCTCCCAGTGTTACCACAGGCGTACTAAAAAATGGCCAATTTGGACTGCCAGAAAATTTTCGTGAATGGGCGCTGTCTTACATATATGATCGTCCAATAGATTTACCAACGACATGGTTTGTGTGGGATTCCTGGTATCCCAAATTTTGGGACAGTCCACTACAGAATAATTTTGACAATCAAACTACCTGGAACCCGTGTCCGAACGGTAGCTATATTTGGACTGCGAATTATAGTTTGGAGACCAACTTTGACTATATGTACGTTATCGCAAACGGAGCGACTACCACCTTAAACGGTTGGAACAATTCTTCTACTGGAAGTGGTAGTGGACCCATTACCCTTAAGGTTCACACGGATGTTTCTGTCCAAAGTCCGGGAATGACTTCTATGCCTATAAAGTGCAACAGTAATGGAATTCGTTTCCCGAACCCGTGGAGCAAACCCCTGCCTTCTTATTACAGCAGTAGCGTTTTGTGGGATCCTTGTCCCGGCGGCGCTGGCTTTACTTGGACCGCTTTGCATGATTTTTTGTTAGGAGATTTGGGTAGCTTGACTTTTGGCTCAAGCACAACACAACTGCTTGGTACAGCCACAACCACGGGATACGCAAATTATGGGCCAGTCACTATTGCTGTGCAAACCGCAAGCGGCACCAGTCAAGGCATCAAATCCTTAAATGCGAAGTGTGATATGGCAACCCAGTGTCACGGACCAGAATGTTTTTCTACGCCGAGTTTACTCCCTAATAATGGATATAATTACAGAACGTGGAATCCGTGTAATGGCCGAAATTTTAACTGGTTTGCCGACTATGATTTAGAAAATAATTATGATTTTGTTCGCATCGGCAACGGTGTCAGTACCACGACCTTAACTGGGAAGGGCACGATAGGGCCCATTTCTGCAACTGGTCAATTAAATCTTGAATTAGCCACTGATTATAGCGTGCAAAGCGTTGGCCTAAAACAACTAAAAGCTGTTTGTTCGGATTGGTAAAGAATGCAAAAAAAGCGTCCTGTTCGGGCGTTTTTTTCTTACCCGCTCTTGACTTCTTTCCGGTTTTAGTATAATATATAGCCAATCTATTTATCACTCACCAATCCACTTCCGCCTCTCCGGCGGATTAAATTTCCTCCCTTGACCACTCGAGGGGCTAGGATTGAGAGGTAGCTTGTCCGCCGACGAGGCGGATAATAAGGAAAATATGCCAAAAATGCCAACATTGTTGGAAATGCTTAAGGCTGGCGTGCACTTTGGACACCAAAGATCGCGCTGGCATCCGAAAATGGAACAATATCTTTTCGGAGTTAGAAACGGAGTACACGTTATAGACCTCGACAAAACCGTCGAGGAATTGGAAAAATCATTAAGATACGTGAAGACCTTAGCCTCCGAGGGCAAGGTTATTTTATTTGTCGGCACCAAACGCCAAGCGCGCGAACCGGTGCGGCTGGCGGCCGAGAGCTGTGGCATGCCCTATCTTGTCGAGCGCTGGATTGGCGGGCTCCTCACCAACTTTGAAGAGTTTAGGAGACGCCTTAAGAAATATAAAGGCCTTAAAGAAATGGTCGCGACCGGCGAGGTAGAAAAGTATACTAAAAAAGAACAGTCGACCATGAAGAAGCAAATCGCCAAGCTGGATAAATACCTGATTGGTCTTACTAATTTAGAAAAAATTCCCGATGCTTTGTACATCGCCGATCTGCGCATAGAAAAAACCGCCTTAGCCGAAGCCACGAAGACTAATGTAACGATGGTGGCGGTCTGCGACAGCAATGTTGACCCTACTAAGGTAAAGTATCCGATTCCGGCGAATGATGATGCCGTCAACTCCGTTAAAATGATCGTTGGCTTATTGGCCCAGGCCATAAACGAAGGCAAAGCTGAATTTGAAAAGAGAAAAGTGGAAATGAAGAATGTGGAAATAAAGAATAAGGAAGCCCGCCTCTCCGGCGGATCTCTGCCTACCGGACAGGCCGGCGCCTCTGGCGGAAAAGTCGAGCCAGCAAGTGATTTGACAGCCGAAAAGAAATCGGTCGCGGAAAAACCGGTAAAAAAGGAGCGTCGGGCGCTCCGAAAAGAAGAAACGGTATAGCTCCAGCTTGTAAGCAATATAAGCAGATTAGGCAGATTAAACCCTCGTTCACTTTGCTTACTCTGCTTAGAGCTTATTCTGCCTACTTTGCTATTTTTAACACATACTTGTATGTCAATAAGTGCAACTGATGTCATGAAACTGCGCTCCCTCACCGGGGCGGGCATGATGGATTGCAAAAATGCCCTGGAAGAAGCGGGGGGAGACCTGGAGAAAGCCGCCGACCTCTTGCGTAAAAAGGGGATTGTGAAAACGGCAAAACGGGCCGACAAGGTGGCGGCCGAGGGCATGGTTACCAATTACATCAGCGAAAACGGCCAGGTGGGAGTGTTGGTTGAAGTGAATTGTGAAACCGATTTCGTGGCCAAGAGTGACGATTTTCTTGCTTTTAGCAAAGCGGTCGCCGAAGCTATCGCCAAGCACAACCCGGCGGATGTATCCGCCCTCGATGGAGTAACGCTAGCAACCGGCGAGAGCGTTCGCGAACGTGTTCAAACCCTAACTCTTCAGATCGGGGAAAAAATCAGCGTCCGTCGTTTTACCCGGTATGAAACCACCCATGATTATATTGCTTCATATCTCCATGGCATGAGAATCGGGGTTCTTGTGGAGATGAGAGGTGTTGACCGAGCGGTGGGTACCGAGATCGGGATGCATGTGGCCGCTACTCGTCCACAGTATGTTCGCCGCGAACAGGTAGATCCGGCCGAGTTAGCCCGAGAAAAAGATATTTACGCCGAACAGTTGAAGGCACAGAATAAGCCGGCTAACATCGTTGAAAATATTGTCAAAGGAAAACTCGATAAATTTTACGGCGAGATTTGCCTGTTGGAGCAGCCCTTTATTAAGGACGAGAACCTAACCGTGGAAAAATTTTTGGCCGATACCAAATCCGGCGTTGAACGGTTTACGCGTTATGAGCTCGGGGAGGGGATTGAGAAAGTAGAAAAAGATTTCGCCGCCGAAGTAGCCGAACAATTACAATAGTCTGTAAAGTCCATTCCGCCAGAGGCGGATGCGCCTTTGGCGCAAAAGTCTATAAAGTCCTTAAAGTCGAAAGCCTATTCCGCCTCACCGGCGGATCAGCCGAAGAGGCTGAAAAGTTAACGAAGAAGACGTCCCGACTTAGTCGGGATGTTTTTTAGTTATCCACAGCCGGGGGTTTTAATTTTTCCTTTAGTCCTTTATTGGTGGTATAATAAAAATATCGATAGTCGAGAAATAATCAAATCTTGATGGTCGAGATCCGGTTAAAAGCCACAATACTCTCGAGTATTAAGGGCTAATTGATATTAACAGCGGCCTTTCGAGCACGCCCTCACGGGCGTGTTTTAAATTATTTATCTATGCCGAAATATATTACCCTTAAAGAAGCGGGAGAGCTATCCGGTTATGCCCCCGATTATATCGGCCAATTAATTAGGCAGGGAAAGTTGCCCGGCAAACAAGTTTATTCTTCCGTTGCTTGGCTGACTACCGCTGAAGCCGTGCGAGAATATCTGCGCCCGGAGGGCGGTGGAAAAAGAAAGGCAACACTGAAACAGAAGCTGGTGGGGTTATTTAGAAGAAAGAGAGCGGCTGGATTTTTAAAAACGATTTTTTGGCTGTTGAGCTTGGCGGCGGCGGGCTTTATCCTCGTGTTGTTTTATATATTTTCGGTTAGCTTTGAAAATAAATTACAGGCCCGGGCGCTCGAGAAATTAGAAAAAGGCCAAGTTTATGCAACACCCTACCACAACAATTAGCGCGCCAGAAAGTCCGCCAAATTCTGCCTGCTGGCAGGCAGGGCGGATTGTTACTCCCAACCCCGCTAAGCGAGGGGCGAGTAACAAAAATAAGAGATTTTTTTTGATAATCTCGGCAATGTTATTATTGGCGTTTTTGTTTTCTTCGGACCAGGCCAGAGCCGCGGCCGAAGCGCCCAGAATTTTAAATTATCAGGGGCGGCTGCTGGACTCGGCCGGTAATCCATTGGGTAATGCCGGCACGGATTTTTGCTTTAAATTTTCTATTTATGACGACGCTTTGGTAGGCGCGCCAGATAATAAATTGTGGCCGAGCGGAATTCCTTCAACCATGACCATCAATGTTAAGAATGGTGTTTTTAATGTCGGAGTCGGCGATGTTGCCGCGGGCAGCGACGCGCTCACCTTTAATTTTCAAGATACGGATACGATCTACCTAAATGCCGAAGTGGCCACTAAAGTTGATGCCACGTGCGCTGGTCCTAGCCAGGTTTTTGAGACGCTCGGTCCGCGCCAGCGCGTCGTTTCCTCGGCTTATGCCCTGAACGCGAGCGCGGTCGTCGGCATCGGGCAGTCCGCGATCGGCATCACCACTCCTATTTCGGGGGCGGTGCTTACTGTGGCCGCCACTTCATCAAACGTCCTGCCGTTCCTCATTCAGGGCGCGCCGGCTCAAACCGCGGATTTATTTAGAATTCAGGATGCTGGCGGCTCAAAATTGCTTTTTGCTAATTTGAACGGCGGCGTATTCGCTTCCTCTACTTTGCAGGTGACGGGATCGGCGACGCTCTATGCCACGCTCCTGGTTGGCGGGCTGACCTCTCTTGTCGGAGGGTTTATCTCCTCCGCCTCTTCTTCCATCGGCGGCCCTCTTTCCGTGACTGGCGCCATGACCATGTCCTCTACTCTCTTGACCACCGGACTATCCACTCTCCAAGGCGGTTTCATTTCCTCGGCCTCATCCTCCATCGGTTCATTGCTTAATGTCTCCGGTAATCTCAATGCCTCCTCCGCTCTATTCGTTGCCGGCGCTTTGACTGTTTTTTCCGATATTACTACCTCAACCTTTTCCACCGGCGGTTTAACGGTGGGAGCTAATCAATTGGTGGTACAACAGACCTCCGGCAATATCGGCATCGGCACCACCACCCCAAAAGAAAAAATACATTTGGCCGATGGGAATTTTTTGCAGGATAGCCCAATTAGCCCCAAAGTAATCGGCGGCGCCGCCTTAAGTTTACCAGGAGGCAGTTCGCAATTAAGTTACGTTTCGGGCCGGTATGTTTACGCAGTTTTTGATAACATTGCCGGCACGAATATTTTGCGCATTATTGATGCCACTGATCCGGCCAATCCCGCCGTGATCGGCGGAAGCGCTTTGAGTCTTCCCGGTTTTCCTCGCTCTATTTATGTGGCTGGTCGTTACGCTTATATTTTATTTCGCAACACCACCACTACAGATATTTTTCGCATCGTGGATATTTCCAACCATGCTAATCCTAGTGTGGCAGGCGGAACTTCTTTAAGCCTGCCGGCTAACGGCCAACATGTTTTTGTTTCCGGCCGCTATGCTTACGCGACTTTTGACAATGGCGCGGGCAGCAGCGCTTTTCGCGTTATCGATGTGAGCAATCCCGCCAGCCCGGTGGTTGTCGGTGGCTCCTCCTTAAATCTGCCCGCCTCTCCGCGTCAGGTTTACGTTTCCGGCCGTTATGCCTACGTGGCGTTTTATAGCGCGGTTAACACGGACGCGTTTCGCATCATTGATATTTCCGATCCCAGAAATCCCGCGGTCGTGGGCGGAGCGAGTTTGGTTTTAGGATTCAGCGCCTGGTCAGTTCATGTCTCCGGCCGTTACGCTTATCTGGGTTTTGCCAATAATACCGGTGGTCAAATTTTTCGCGTGGTAGACATTTCCAATCCCGCCAGCCCAAGCATCGCGGGCGGGAGCGCGCTCGATTCTGTTTTGCCGGGATTTGCCAAGTCCGTTTTTGTTTCCGGCCGCTATGCCTATGTGACATTTGATAATGCTGCCGGTACCAGCACCTTTCGCGTTATTGATGTGGCTAATCCGTCTAGTCCGACGGTGGTCGGCGGAAGCGCTTTGAGTCTTCCCGGTTTTCCCCGGTCTGTATCGGTCAGTGGTCATTATGCTTATTTGATTTTTTTTCAAGGAGCCGGCACCGATATTATTCGCGTCATTGATATCTCCGGTCTGGAAACAGTTTCAGCCTTAGTTCATTCATTGGAAGCCGGATCTTTACAAGTAACCGCTAACGCGCAAATCCAAAACCAACTAGCCGTGGGCGGTGGAATTAACATAGATGGCGGCGGATTATTCGCTAGCGGCGGCATCGGCATAAACGGCGAGTCTTTATTCGCGCCGCTCTTTAATTCCACTACGACTTTTCGCGTTCAAAACGCGGCCGGAGGCGAAACATTATTTACCGCCGATACCGTCAATAATCGGATTAAAATAGGCGATGACGATCCGGCGGCAAACCCCACCACCATGTTGGTTTTAGACACCAAAGCTGACGCGGGCGACCCTGCCGGTACCAATGGCGCCACTTATTATAACACTAACGCGCAAAAGTTTCGTTGTTTTGAAAATGGCGCTTGGAAAGACTGCGATGTCACCATCAATACGGTCAGAGCGACCGCTGATACCACCAACACCTCGGCGACAGTGCCAGTGGACGTGGCTGGTCTGGGAATAGCCGTGGCCGCTAGCACGAATTACAGTGTCAGGTGGGAGTTGACTTGCGATGCGGCGGCGGCTACCACCGGTATTCAACTGGCCGTCAATGGCCCTGTCTCTCCGACCGCGGTCACGATTACCATAGATTCATCAGCCAGTGCACACATCAAGACTTTCTTTTCAACAAACGCTTATGAAACTTTTCATGCGATGACTGCGAGCGCCGGCGCGACGCGAGCCATCTACACCATCCACGTTGTGCTAAGAAACGGAACCACCGCCGGCACCTTGATTCCACGGCTCCGATCAGAAGTGGCTAACAGCGCGGTTAACTGTCGGATTGGCAGCTGGGGGCAATGGTTCTAAAATTAAATCTCACATCTTATTATGGTTAAAATTAATTGGAAAAATTATCTTGGGGCGGCGGCGATTCTGGTTTTGGTTTTGGGCGGCGGAGGGTCGCTGGCGCGGGCGGCCACCATTGAAAAAATAGAGATTGAGTCGGGCAGTAAAAAAATCAAAATTATTGGCTCTTGTCTTGACCAGAACGCGGCCGTGCATATTTTTTCCGCCACCTCCAGCGAGTCGTTTTATACAGCCGGCTCGCTTTGCCGCGACAATAAATTTTATTTTCAAGACGATTTAGGTTATTGGAAACTGCCTCCGGGCGCCTATCGAGTTAGAGTAGTTGATGAGAATAGTCCACTCACCCATCTGGCGCCTGAAGAAACGTTTAGTATTGAGAATGCGCCGCCCGAAACTCAAACCAATTCAATTACAACAGAGACCCCGTATCAGACGCTCGGCGACGGTGCGGGACAGGCTTCGAGCCACAGCGAGGTCGATCTGGCTCAAGTAGATAAAGAAGCTGGCCTGGCCGACGCGCCCGGTTTTTTGTCGCGAATTATCAATGCTATTGCCGACTGGTTTAAAAGCGCCATTGTGATGATTAAAGAATTGGTGGCGGAAAAAATTACTACACCCAAGATTTGTTTGGGAGAGACCTGTCTGATGGAAAGTCAGTTAAAAGAATTGCTGGGGAAGAATCAAATTTCTTCTATCAGCACCGAAAAATAGAGTTTATAAACTAATTTTAAATTTATGCCCATGCCCGATCTATTTTGGACAGAAAAAACCGATAATCCGCCCCCGGCTGCTCCCTGGAGAAGCCCCAGCTCTTTCTGGAGACGGTTTCTGGGAGCACGGGGTAAAGAAAAGATGTCGTTTCTAGATTACTTTAAATTTTTTAAATTAATAACGGGCGCGATTATCTTTTTGCTGCTGCTGCTGCTAATTTTTAGTTGGATTCAAGGTCAAAGAAACTGGCGTGCGGTTTTTTTAACCAATAATCAAGTTTACTTCGGTCATTTTTTGTGGACGCCTTTTACATCGTCCATCACTCTTAAAGATATCTATTATCTACAAGTGAGTCAGCCTCTCCAGCAGGGAGACAGCAAAGATAAACAGCCAGAAATTAAGATTGTCAAGTTCGGTAATGAAATTCATGGCCCCACCGACCGCATGGTAATTATGAAGCCGCAGATTCTTTTCTGGGAGGATTTGAAAGATAACTCGCCAGTCGTGCAAAAGATTTCCGCCCCCGCCCAAGGCGGGCAGGCAAGCGGATCCGCCTCTGGCGGAAAAGATTGAAAGCAAGAATTAAGAGTTCACAAGTATATGATCGTACGGTTCAAACAAAAGGGAGCGTTAATAATTATCAGCACGCCAGTAATGGTTGTCGTAGTGTTAGCGTCTTATATTGTTAGACCGTTTCCAGTCGTGGCGACGGATTCTTTCAGCGCTAATTTCATTTCCCGCGATCCGATTATGAGTGATTTCGGCGGGCGCGCCACCTCCACCGGCTTTGAGCAGATTAACGCTGGCGGCCAGACTGTAATCGGCGAAGCGACCAGCACCAATTTTATCATTCGTTCCGGATGGCTCTATTTTGAGGAGAGAATATTTACTCCTAAATCTCAAAATTGGCGCTGGTATGATGATGAAACGAATGAAACGCCGACCGCCTCGCTCGCGGCCGAAAACACGGCGCCGGCCAATGTGGACAATCAAAATATCATTAAACTTCGCCTCACGATTAAAGATGTCGGCAATGCTACTAGCACCAACACTAAATTTAAATTGCAGTTTTCCGAATCCGCGGATTTTTCCCTGGACGTTAACGATGTTGTAGAAATCGGTAATTGTTTGAGTAACTCACTATGGTGTTATGCCGCGGGCGCGGGAGCGGATAACGCGGTGATTGCTATCGGCGTCTTAAGCGATTCCGCTGTTTGTTCGGGCGGCAGCGGCGCTGGTTGCGGCACGCACAATATTTCGGGGGTCTCCACCAGCACTTTTACGGCCCGAGCCACGGCACCGGTGGAATATGAATTCACTATTAAATCGGCGGGGGCGCGAGTGAATGCCACTTATTTTTTTCGAGCTTGGGACGCGAGACGCAACCAGCCGGTGCCGGCTAATACCGGAAAAACGTTTCCCAGTTTATCAACCGCCGGCGCCGGATTAACCTTTATTATTGTCGGCCTGCCGGCGGCCACCACTACCGAGGGCGTGGTTACCACTGTCCCCACTACGCCAACAAGCATCGCTTTTGATAATTTGAATTTTGACACCGAGTACGCGGCCGCCCAACGCCTAATTGTAACCGCCAATGCCACTCAAGGGTATCAAATTTTTATCTTGGAACAACAGGGCCTGGTTGGTCCGAGTGAGATTATGCCGGTTGAGGCCACGAACGAGGCGCCCTTACCCTGGGCCATTCCTCCCGCCGCCGCTGGCGCCTTTGGCTATCATGCCGGAGACGATGTCCTTGCCGGCAACTCTCCGCGTTTCGCGCCTGATAACACCTACGCCAAACTGGAAACCGCGGCTAAAGAAGTTGCGTTTAGGTCCGGTCCGGCAACAAACAGAGTAACGGACGTGATTTTTAAGACTCAAGTAACCAATCAGCAGGAGGCAGGAAGCTATCAAGCCGCGATTGCTTATGTGGCCGTGCCAATTTTTTAATTAATTCCTTGAAGTTAGGAATATGGATAATAAGCATAAAATTTTTTTGTCTGCTCTAATGTTTTTGGTTTCGGCTTTTTTGTTTATCCTCCCGGGCATTCCGGCGGTTAGCGCGGCCTTTGTCTCCATTACTCCCGCCGTTATTGATGTCAAGGCCAAACCGCGGGATATTCTAAAAGAGTCAGTGACTATCACCAACACCGACAATTTTAAACAAACCATTTATATTTTTGTAAACAATATTTCGTCCGCGGCCGGCCAGCAGGCCTTTGTTGGCCCAGCCGCCGCCAACTTGGCGGAGTCGCTCGCTAACTGGGTGGAAATTTCTCGCGGCGTTATTGCGCTTCGGCCCGGCGAAACCAAGGAGATTGAATTTTTGCTGCGAGTGGACATGAATGCCAAGCCGGGAATGTACCACGGAGTGATTACGTTTGCTCCGGGCGGCTCGCGCCTGGAAGCGGAACGCGGGCAGAAAGATTCTCCCACGGCGAGTATCAACGCGGAAATTTTAGACGATGGCAAAGAGATTCTCCAGTTAAAAAAGTTTATGCCGGAGAAAAGATTTTTTTCCGGCTGGCCGGTGTCTTTTTCTTTAGAGCTTAAAAATAGCGGCAATCGGACGGTAACGCCGCGAGGAGAAATCAGGGTGTATGATCGGAAAGGCGCGGAGGTGGCCGATATCGCCGTGAATCAAAACGCGGAAGCCGTTGAACCAAAAGATATTAAGGGCTGGGAAATTAAGTGGGAGAGGGGTTTGGGGTTCGGTCGCTATAAAGCGCTGCTTAATCTGGAATATGGAGAATCCGAGCGCGGCAGTTTGCAGGATACGGTGTTTTTTTGGGTATTTCCCTGGCTAAAGATTTTGATTGTTTTTAGCGGGCTGGCTCTGGTGGTAGTAACGCTAACGATACTTGCCCACGGACGGTCTATAAGAAATAAGAGCAGAAAAATATGACAAAAAAAATTATTTTTTCAGCGCTCCTTCTTTATTCTTTACTGGCTGTTTCGGGCGTCTGGGCGGCGGAAGATAAACTCTCGTTAACCGTGACGCCGCCTCTTTTTCAATTAACCATCGGGCGAGGGGAAAGCTGGACGAGCAATCTTAAAGTCGTCAATACTAATTCCTACGATCTCACAATCTACGCCTCGCTCATGGATTTTCAGGCGAATGGAGAAGAGGGGCAGGGGAAACTTATTCCGGTTTTAGAAAACGGCCCGGCTTTAGCCTCGTCCACGCTCGCGCGCTGGATTGAAATTGGCAAGGGTCCGCGTATCGTGTCGGCGGGGAAAAGCGCGGAGATTCCGTTTACGGTCACAATTCCGGAGAACGCCGAACCGGGCGGGCATTACGCGGCGATCTTGGTGGGGACACAGCCGCTAGCGGATAAGACTAAAGGAGCCATGGTGACAGTCGCGAGCATGGTTTCCACGCTGTTCTTTGTGCGGGTAAACGGAGATATCCGCGAAGAGGGCGTCATTCGGGAGTTTACAGTTGATAAAAATTTTAGTTCTTATCCGGATGTATCTTTTGGCTTACGTTTTGAGAACACCGGGAACGTCCATCTTCGGCCGCAAGGGGAGATAACTGTTTATACGATGTGGGGCAAGGAAGTCGGAAAAATTCCGGTCAATCAGCAGGGAGATTTTGGCAATGTCTTGCCGCATAGTACCAGGAAATTTATTTTTGCCTGGCGCGGTGAAGATAATTTTTTTGATGCCGGAAGGTATTCGGCGGTGGCCGCTTTGAGTTATGGGCAAGAGGCGCGTTCTAATGTTTCCAGCGTTACCTATTTTTGGGTCGTGCCGTTTAAGCCGATTTTAGCAATTTTAGGAGGAGCTATTTTGTTTATTCTTTTTACTTTATTTATTGTTCGCGCCTATGTTCGCCGATCGTTGCGGTCGGTAGGGGTTGAACATTTTTGACCCCTACCACGGGTGGTGGCAATTACCCCTAAGCCGGGAAAAAAATGCCGCAATAAGTCAGAAAGTTAGGGGGCTGTGAGCAGGGTCGAATGACCCTGTGGACAACTTACGTTTGACGCCATTTAAGTCATTTGATGAATATGGTATACTTAAAATGTAATGATCTCGGTTGTGAAAAAGACAACAGTGATTAAATACCCAAAAAGCACACTGAAACAGATTTAAAATTAGACGGCATTCATCCTCTCGAGCATGAATGCGGTAAAATTTCAAGTTGTCCTTTAGAGCACACCGCGGTGTGCTTTTTGTATAGCATGTTAATTAAGGGGGGGCTATGGAAAAATTTAACCAACAACTCAAACCGGGTCTGTTTAATAATGGTGATCCGCTTAAGGATGAGGTGGCTTTGAAAATTTATGAAGAGTCCGACCATTTTGTGTACCTCTTGTACCATAAGGTTTGTCGAGCCATGGTGGGCAAGGCCAACATTCTGAATCGTTTTGATGAATGGGAACTGATTTGTCATAATTGCAAAAGAATCATGCCCATTGATCAAATTAAATTTGTCAGAATTGAAAAAAAAGATAAGTAGAAATTTGTCCCCCGACGTACGTCGGGGGTGATAAAAAAATAGCGCCCAGGCTTTCGAGCGCCGGCGCGTAAAAATAAGAATGTGTCCTTTAGAGCGCACCGCGTGAAGCGGCGCGTTTTTTAAAAGAATTAATTTAAGTAATTAATCTTGTCTATATTTTAGTCTGGATTCAGTCGCGATTGAAATATGGATGAGATTAATCGCTCGCCCTTCTTTAACGAAGGGGGGTAAAGGTCGAAGCGGTGTCCCAAAATTCTATGCGCATAGAATTTAGTCAATAGTCATAATCATATGAATACTAATAAATTTCGCAAACGGTCCGTTTTATCGGTGATTAACTTGCTGGTGGTGGCAAGCTTGCTAGCCTGGACGTTAAATTTTTCTGCCTGGGTTGGTACGGCTCGGGCGGCTCAATTAACGGGAACGGCCGACACCTTAAGCACTTCTAATAACGCGGTAAAGTCCAACCATACCGTTACCACTACTTTGAAAAGCGCGATTACCGCCAGCACCACCATTGTGATTGATTTCGCCGATGCTTTTTCCACTACGAGTTCGCCGGCTTTCGCCAATATCGACGCAACTGATTACGATATCGCTACTTCTACCACCAACAATTTGACGGTGGTCGCCGCTGGCGCTTGCCCAGGGAGCGGCAACGCCCAGTTTGAGATCACCTCGATTAGTGCGGTGAATGTATTTACGTTCACCCACTGCAACGGCACCGATCCGGTAGCTACCAGTACGCCGGTAACGGTTAAGATTGGAACTAACGCCACTTTTGGCGGCACTGGCGACAGCCAGCTGGTGAATCCGGTAGCGACTGGTTCGTATGTGATTACGGTGACCGCGCCGTC
>CAZMYO010000005.1:0-31688 GCA_964570525.1 uncultured Gammaproteobacteria bacterium
CTTTAACGAAGGGGGGTAAAGGTCGAAGCGGTGTCCCAAAATTCTATGCGCATAGAATTTAGTCAATAGTCATAATCATATGAATACTAATAAATTTCGCAAACGGTCCGTTTTATCGGTGATTAACTTGCTGGTGGTGGTAAGCTTGCTAGCCTGGACGTTAAATTTTTCTGCCTGGGTTGGTACGGCTCGGGCGGCTCAATTAACGGGAACGGCCGACACCTTAAGTACTTCTAATAACGCGGTAAAGTCCAATCATACCGTTACCACTACTTTGAAAAGCGCGATTTCCGCCAGTTCGACATTTGTGATTGATTTCGCCGATGCCTTTTCCACTACGAGTTCGCCGGCTTTCGCCAATACCGACGCAACTGATTACGATATCGCTACTTCTACCGCCAACAATTTGACGGTGGTCGCCGCTGGCGCTTGCCCAGGGAGCGGCAACGCCCAGTTTGAGATCACCTCGATTAGTGCGGTGAATGTATTTACGTTCACCCACTGCAACGGCACCGATCCGGTAGCTACCAGCACGCCGGTAACGGTTAAGATTGGAACTAACGCCACTTTTGGCGGCACTGGCGACAGCCAGCTGGTGAATCCGGTAGCGACTGGTTCGTATGTGATTACGGTGACCGCGCCGTCGGGCGATACGGCCGACACCAGAGTAGCTATAATCCCTAGCGTGACCGTAAGCGCCACTGTGGCCACGAATCTTACTTTCACCATCACTGGAGTCGCCTCGGGGAGCGCCAACGCCAATGACCAGCCCGGAGTTACCAGCATCACTACCACCGCCACCACCATTCCCTGGAGCACATTGACCACGGGGGTAACTTCCACCGCGCGGCAAGACCTGGCGGTAACCACCAATGCCCGGAATGGGTTTACGGTTACCATTATTCAGGATCAAGATTTAACGGCTGGCAACGGCGCGATCATTGACGCTTTCCAGAACGCCGTTCTGACCGCGCCGCAAACGTGGACGTCCCCCACGGGGACGCTGGACGTGGATACTACCTATGGCCACGAGGGCATAACCAGTGAGGACAGCACTCTGTCTACCGGTGATACCTTTGGCACGGCGCTCTTTCGCGGGATGAGCAGTTCTACTCCGCGGGAAGTGTTTTTCCACACCGGACCGGCCAACGGCACTACTGCCAACAAAGGCGCGACGAAGATCGGCTTCCAGATTGAAATTACCGCCCTCCAAGAAGCGGCTAGCGATTACACCCAAAGCATAACATATGTCGCGACGCCGATTTTCTAACTGGCCATGGAATTTAGTCAGAAAGTGATGTTAAAGCCTCCTGATCTTCAGGGGGCTTTGCGGTTTGCTTTTTGATTTGGTATAATATAAGGAAGGTTTTTACTTTTAAAAGGAGGTTTATGAACAACAAATATTTGTTAGGAAGTTTAGCGTTCATGGTCGCGCTAGCGGCCGGTACGATGTTTTTTTCCAACCCCGTGCGCGCTGAACCCATTGGGGTAACGGTTCAGCCATCAATTATTGAGGAGCGCGCGGAACCGGGTAAAACGCTTTTTTTTACACTGCAGGCGACCAATATTAATCCGGAAAAACGTATTTTTTACATTCTGACTCAGAATATCAGTGGGATGGCGGAAAATGGCCGGCCAATTTTTGCCAAGGAGGGTGAAGTTACCGGCCTTGAGTTAAGCTCTTGGATTAAAATCGGCAAGGAACCGTTTACGCTATTCCCAAGACAAACTAAGAATATTCCTTTTTCCATCGCTGTCCCCAAAAATGCCGGCCCCGGAGCCCACATCGGAAGCATTTTTTTGGCCACCTCCGCCGAGCGTCCTCAAGCCACTGGTGTTGGAGTAGGATATGAAGTAGCCACGATTATTAATTTGCGCGTGGCCGGCGCTATTGTGGAAGCGGCCAGCATCCGGGAATTTAGTACCGACCAGGCAGTGTACAGCAAACCGGAAGTTACCTTTCGCGTAAAAATTGCCAACGCCGGCAATGTGGTGGTTCGACCGCGCGGGCCGCTCGAAATTACCGATATGTTTGGCCGACCGGCGGCCACCATCACGATCAATGAAGCGGCCGGGGCGATACTGCCCCAAGCCACCCGGCAGTTTGAAACAACCTGGAGCGCTTCGGGGTGGAGTTTCGGCCGCTATCAAGCTCTGACCAGCATCGCCTACGGCGAAGACGAACAGAAAACCATCTCGGCCGTGCTGTCTTTCTGGATTTTACCGTTAAAGATTATCGCGCCGGTTATCGGCGGGATTATCAGTTTAATTTTGATTATATTTATTTTGGTTAAACTGTATATCCGCAAGAAACTCATTGAACTGCGCCAAGCCACCGCGGAAGCAATCCGCTCGAGCACGGCGGGCGAAGTGGAACAAGAATTACTTCATCATCAGCCGGGCGCGCCCTGGTCGCGCGCGGGGCTCGTTACTATCGTTCTGCTCATTTTTACGCTTATTTTCTTGGGCTTCTTATTCTTTTTCTTCGCTTAAACCATCGCCAAGGAAGGAGGTTTATGGATAAACAATTGGAACAGTCCAAAGCCGTCGGCCATTCTAGGGGTTTGGATCTGTCTAAAAGAATTATTCTTTGTTTAATTTTAGTTATTTTAGCGTTGATTGTTAGCGACTGGTATGTTGAGTCTTACGCGGAAAACACTCCGCGGTACTTGCGGGCCGAGATTGGCGCGGTAATAGAAAGCGGAGCCGCGGTTCCGGTCAATCCCATTAATAAGTTTGCTTTCGAGCTGAAGCAGAAAGATGAAGCAATTGTTGAAAAAGAAAAAAGTGTTCAGCGGCAAGAACTGTTCTTCAAAGAAAATATAGCCAATAAACAAACTAGAATCCTTTTCTATCTATTCCTCGTTGGCGGTATTTTATTAGTTTTGCTGATAATTAATTTTTATCTTGATTTCCGCCACCGAAGAACCAGAGGCAAGGCGAGCGTTTAGCCGCTAGAATTATGCCTAAGTTTTACTACTTCAGGAGGGCGGTAGCGGGGCTCTTAATTTTTAGTTTTTTGATCGGCGCTCGGCCGGCTAAGGCGGCAACGCTTACTTTTATCAGCGATACGCTTTCCACTTCTCGCCCGAGCGTCCTCGCTAATCATACAATAAAATTTACCACCACAACGACTATTCCCGCGGTGGGGAAAATAATCATTACTCCGGCGGCCGGCAGTTTTAGCATTCCCGTCGCCCTTGATTATACCGATATTGATTTGTTAGTTAACGGCAGTAATCGCGCTTTGGCGTCTTCGCCGGGGATGGGCGCCGGAAGCGCGATCGGAGTTTCGGTCGTCAGTGGAACTTCGGGCAGTCTTACTTTTACTCTGAATAACACCGATTCAATCGCCGGCGGAAACGCTATCGTTATTAAAATTGGTACCGTGGCCTCATACGGCGCGATTGGCGATCAGCGACTTACCAATCCGGTGAGCGCCGGTTCGGTTCGGTTGCATCTGAAAACTCAAAATTCCAGCGAAGCCACCTTGGACGAAGCCGATGTGATGGTGGCGATAGTAAGTTCGGTTTCGGTAAGCGCCTCCCGAGCGGCGGCCGCGCCAGCACCGGCGCCTGCTCCAGCGCCATCGCCGACACCCAGTGGCGGCGGTGGCGGAGGAGGCGGAGGCGTTGTTCCTCCGCCAATAACCGGCGTAACGCTTAGCGGCAGAGCTTATCCATTAAGCACGGTAACAGTTTTAAAAGACAGTCAAATTGCGCTCACGACAATCGCCGGGCCGGATGCCAATTTTAAGGTTGCCGTTACCGGGTTGTCCGCCGGTCAGTATATCTTCGCGGTATTTGGCGAAGATGGCAGTGGCCGGCGTTCAGCGCTGTTTACTTTTCCCATACTTCTTACCGCAGGGGCGGCGACAACTATCAGCGGCATTTTTATCTCTCCCACTATTGCCGTGGATAAAAGCGAAATCAAGCGCGGCGATAGCTTGGCCATTTTTGGACAAAGCGTGTCGCGGGGTGTAATTACCATCGCCGTCAACTCCGACCAGGAAATTTTTGTGAAAACCAGGGCCGATGAAAATGGAGCATATTTATATAATTTTGATACCACGCCTCTCAATATTGGCCAACACAGTACCAAATCCAAAGCCGCTCTCGATGGCGCAATAAGTCCTTTTAGCAATCTGGTGAGTTTTGCGGTTGGCGCCAAGACAATTCTTATTCGGCCGCCTAAAAAATGTCCGCCCAAGGGTGACTTAAATAATGACTGCCGAGTGAACCTGATTGATTTTTCAATTATGGCTTATTGGTATAAAAGACCGCGTCCGCCTCGAATAGTTGATTTAAATAATAGCGGAAAGGTTAATTTAGTAGATTTTAGTATTTTGGCTTATTATTGGACGGGCTGATTTTTTAAACACTAAACCACACGAATGCTGAACACTAATTTTATGGCGTAGAAAAAAAATTTGATCTTGGTTTCATTTAATTTCAAAACATCCCGACTAAGTCGGGATTTATTTTGTATGTGTGGATAACTTTTGTATTCGTGGTCTCGCGCTTTGTGGTATACTAAGAAACAGCTTTTATATTTTTTTAATAATTTTAATCAGCATATGCAAAAAAGAAAGATGGCTCGTCAGGGTTTATCCGCGTTGCTAACATTGAGCACCATAGTTTGGTCACTGGGTGCTTCTTTTTTTATTAGCGCGCCGGCGTTGGCGGCCATCGTTGCGACCGGCCCGTTTGAACTTATTCCTCCAAGTGGAATGCACGCGCCGGCGAATAGTTTTGATATGCCGATTTTGCGTTTCGCCCTCACCCAGAGCGCGAACGAAACTTTGTCGAGCGTAACCGTCACCATTGTTAACGCCGGCGGATCTACTGACAACGCCTTATCATCTCATTTGGCTCAATTAAGCGTCTATAAAGATAGTAATAATAATGGCAGTTTTGACCCGGGGACGGATCTGTTGTCGGGGAGCGCCGCGACAGTTAATGTAACGAGCTCAACACTCATTTCTACCGGCAGCAACAACAGCCTGGCCGCGGCCGGCGGCCTCGCCACCAGCTTTTTTGTTATGATTAAAACTGGCGCGGCCTGGGGTGGGGCCGATGCTATCAAAATTAACGTGGGCGCGAGCGGTCTCGCCACTTCGGCCGCTTCCCCAACAATCACGGCTTTTACCGGCGCGAATACTATGGATGCGGCGGTCGGCGGCGGTGGCAGCGGTTTTAGCGTGCAAAAAATTTCTTTTGTGAGCCAGACGACGGTTGACGTGTTATACACTGATTTTTTGGATGTAAATTCCGGCAAAACCACCTCAACGGCGGAGTACACCTTAGTCACGGCTAATTCAGGCGACATCTCAACGATTACAAGCGTGGTATTATTACCGGATAACAAGTCGGTGCGAGTTACGGCTAACGCCGCGGTTATTTCCGACAGCGGCACTGACACCATCGCGATAAGCGCGAACGTCAAGAATCAGTTTGGCATTGCCAACGCCAACACGGCCGCCACGCCTATTTTCGGCGGTTTTCAGGCGTTAGTAATTTCGGAAGTGAAGGCTGGTTCGTTTACGGATCAGTATGATGAGTTTGTGGAATTGTTTAACCGGAGCGGTAGCGCTTTTACGGCGACCTCCAGTTTAAAATTACACCTGGTAAATGCCGATGGAACCGTTGATGTAAATGTACCACTTACTTGGTTGAAAAGTTCCGTCGGGGTGGGAATGAGCGCGCCAGCGAGCGGGTTCCTTCTTATTGCCCCTATTACCTCACCGGCTTCCTCGACTGCTGATGCGGTGTATACCACTTCGAGTCTGCGCTCCATTGTTCAGAATGGCGCGCTCTATATTAGTAACAGCGCCGCTTCTTCCACCGCAGTGACTGATCGTGTTTGTTGGGGTTCGCATACGCCTTCGAACGATTGCGAGGGGAGCGCGGCGATTTCGCTTGCTAACGACGGTGGTTCTTTGGAGCGTAAAGCCAGCAACAGCTCGACTGCTACCACGATGGGGAGCGGAGGAAGTGACGCTACCAACGGTAATGGTTTGGATACGCAAAACAATTCCTTTGATTTTGTTTTTCGTAACAGCGCGCAGTCGCAGAATAGTTTGAGCGCGGCCGAGGTGGCAACCGGCGGCTCCTGGGGCGGATCCGGCAATCAGGCGCCGAAGATTCAGCTTGCGCCGATGTTCAAAGCCACCACCAGTTCGGCCTTCTCTCTCATCGCGCGTATGACCGACGATGGCGGGCCGCTGACGCCGAGCAATACACAGTTGATATTCTGTACCACCAGTAGCAATACCTGCACCCCGGCTTCGTCGACCCCTATTTATGGCACCAGCATCGGCTCCGGTTGGTTTAAATTCAGTTCCACTTCTACGGACTGGGCTTTTGGCAAACCCACTTTTAAGTATTATCTCCAAGCCACCGACTCCGCTTCGCCGGCCAAGACCAAAGTATTTACCAGCGATCCGACTTTTGATTCCGTTGAGAGTAATGTGAACCCGGGCGGCACGGCCGTCACCGGTATCCAGACCACGGCGCTTCAGGGCAGCAAAGCCTTCAGCTTCGTTACTACGGTTGGCAATTTAGGCAGCGCCTCTTTAAGCGGCACAATTAAGGATTCCTCAAGCGTCGCGATTAGCGGAGCCACGGTGTGGATTGAAGGCACGCAATTTTCCGCCACCACCGGCAACGATGGAACTTTCAGCTTTGCGAATATCGGACCAACGGGTGGCATTCAGTTGAAAGTAGCCAAAGATGGCTATGTTGATCAACAAATGTCCCTCTTTATTCCTCCGAGCGGTTTAGTAAGTTTATCGACCATTACTTTATATAGCGGCAACATGGGTCAGGGCGGCGACTTTAGCGGTCCTAAAGTTATGGGTAGTAATCCCGCTCCGAACAGCACCGGTTTCCCAACCCAAGGTCCGGGTGGCACGGGGGCGCCGTCGATCATGCTTTTCTTTAGCAAAACCATGGATACTACCACGTATGTGACCAGTAGTGTCGGGAATGCTTCCAACCTCTATTTGACCGAAGCGGGCAGTAGCACGCGGCTGGCCGGGGCGGTAAGCGCGCCCACGGCGAATCAAGCGGTGTTTACGCCGACGGCGGCGTTAACCGTCGGTAAAGGCTACACCCTGTTTATGACCCCGGCGGTTAAAGACACGACGGGTAATCCCGTATCTGGCAACGGGCCGGGCGGGCAGTATGTTTTGATGTTTTCAACCGCTTCACAATTTTTCTCTGATTTTACTTCATTTACCGGCGGTGGCATCGCCTTTGGCATGGGCAATTCCTTCCCGCCATTTGTGAAAGGCAGTATGCCGTCCCCGGGGGCGGTGGGCATCTCCCGGAGCGCCAAGATCTTCGTCAGTTTTTCCGAGGCCATGCAGAACACCGATAGCAATAAAGCCAGTGTTATTCTCTACAGCGTTACGAGTCCGTTTACCGCCGGTGAATCCAAAAGCGTCATATCGGTCACGAAAAGTTTTGACAATAGCGGTAAAATTTTAATTATTACTCCGGCGAGCACACTCTCGGCGAGTACGCATTATCGCGTGGAGGTATTAGGGGGTATTACCTCATCGAAGGGTGTGCCGCTCGGCAACCCTTCAACGAGCGGTTTTGCCACGACCGCTTTCTACAAAGGTGATTTTGACACCGGTTCAGGGAGCGACACCACCGCTCCATCAATTACAGCCACCATTCCGGCGGATTCGGCGACTGGCGTTTCCACCGTGAACCCGATCGTCGTAAACTTTTCGGAAGCGATGGATCCTTCCACTATTACCGATAGCAGCGTGGCGGTTAAATCTGGATCAAACGCCGTGGATGGAACCATGACGTATGATTTTAATTCCTGGACCGCGAAATTTATTCCGACCTATGCCTTGAGCCCCACCAGCACCTATACGATTAGTGTGACAACAGATGTTAAAGATTTGTCCGGTAACGCTGTGGCGGCGTTGCTCCGCGTTTTCACAACCGGTAGCGCTGATACCACCGCCCCCACCGTCGTCTCGGCGCAGGGGAATGATTTTGCCATGAAAGTGACTTATTCCAAGCCCATGCTCGCGGTGCCGGCTGGCGACCTTAACTACACAAATAGCGTTTTGAATCCTACCAACTATAACATCCGACGGGTGGATACAAACGGCGTTCAGCAGGGGTCGCCTCTTTCCTTAAGTACCGCTACCTTAACTTATGATGCCCCCAGCCGAAGCGTCTCGATCAATGGACTATCATTCGGAGCCGGAACCTTTACGGCCGGAACAACCCTACTCAATGTAGTGGCTAGCAGCACCTTTATGAAGGACATCGGATTTAATCTCTTGGCGGGGGGAGCAAATGCCGCTACGTCCACAGCGCAATCCAGCTCCATGACCGGCGGCTTTGGCGGCGGCGGCGGTTTCTTTCAGGATGCCAGCGGCAACAATATTCAAGGTGGAGCGTTCGGCCCGCCGCCGAATGAGTTTGCCAGCTTCAAGAGCTCCGGCATCGGCTTTATTCCAAGCGTGAAAGTATTTCCCACCAACTCTATGGCCGGGATCAGTACGAACTATAGCGTGGACGCGCCGATCTCCCAACAAATTCCGGCCAGCGGTTTCATTGACATTACTTTCCCGGAAGGGACGGACGTGAGCCAGGCGATTTCTGATCCGAATAGTCCCAAGAATCTTGATCTTAACGGTCCGGGGTTGGGTACGATAGTCATTGCGACGAGTGAAGGGACTTTGCCGAGTGGTTGGACAACGGGTGGAAAGGCGACTGATGGGGTTATCGTAAATACTTCAGCCGGCACTGTGCGGGTAATTCTGGGCAGTGTCGCCACTCGTTCCGAGAGCAGTAATACTCACGACTTCTTACATTTTGATATCGCGCAAATTACCAATTCAGCATCGGTGGCCGGCGCCGGCACGGCTGGTAATACGGCAACAGTGGAAACCAAGAAAGCTGATGGCACAGTTATAGAATCATTAAGTTCCGGTTCCTTCTTTACCACGCAGTCCGGCAGTTTGACGGTGCGCGGGCGATTGCTTGCCGGGGCCACCGGGCTCGACGGCGCATCAGTCTTTTTGATGGCGCCGATGACCGGCCGGCAATCAACGACTACAGCCACCGGTCGTTTTAACGCTCAATCCGGTGAATTCCTGTTCCAGAATTTAACCTCCGGTTTCTATATGCTGGGGGTTGACCAGTATTTCAAAGCCGGCGGCACGAGTTACACGGCTACCTTCCCAACACCTATTAATGTTAATACTACCGATTGCGTTTCCAGTATTTGTTCCAGTAATATCTCGGCCACCGATGCTTCCACCGGCGCCGCCGTTACGCTCAATATCAGCGGTACCTTTAGTAATGACGCGGTGGATATCTTCGCGGGCGGACCAGGTTCTTTCCGGATGGCCACTACCACTTTGGATGGTACGCTTACGAACAATACCGCGAATTCCATTAAAGTTAATGCCAACGGCAAGTGGTTTATTGGGTTTGGACCAGCCATGAAGGGCGGACTCTTTAATGCCGGCGGGCCGGCCGCGCCACCCTCTTGGACCATGCCTAAACCGCAAGAAGTAGTGGTAACCGGCTGTCCGGGCGCCTGTGTCGCTACTCCGAAAACCGTTTCCTTTACTTCTTCGCTCGCTAATAACGCCGTTAAGTTTACGGTGAAAGACGCTTCGGGTAATAAGTTGGGGCAAGCTTATGTAACGGCTTATAGTCCCAATGCCGGTGGTGGCTTGGGAGCCGCGGCCAATGCCGATGGCACCGGATCCTTAAGCATGGCAACCGGGACGTACAAAATGTCCGCTGGTCTTCCGGGAATGCCGCCCGGGGTGGAGCGTAGTATAAACGTTACCGGCGGCAAAGTGTATGTTGACGGATCAACGACCGGCATTACCCTCTCAACGATGAGCGCCGGAGACTTGGTGCTCACTGTTTCCAAACCATCGTATTCCATTAGCGGCAAAGTGACGGACGGCACAAATCCGGTTTCCAGCGCCCCGGTGTCGGCGTTTAGAAATGACGGCCAAGGTCACGCCGATACTTTCACCAATTCTTCCGGTGATTACACTCTCTATGTGAGTAACGGCGCGTGGCGCGTCTCGGCTTTCTTGCCCCAACAGTATGGGAAGTTGCCGGAGAAGACAATTACCGTGAGCGGCGCGAGCGTTAGTGGGCAGAATTTTGAACCAAATACCTCCGCTATTACCTATGCGACTGTTACCAAAAATGTGGGAGCTGATACCGACAGCGGTGGAACGATTGGCGCCGGCGAGGGCCTTTCCAATGTCCAAGTGACGGTGATTGGTACGACTGGTGACCTGAATAATGATGGTGACACCAGTGATAGCGGTGAGAATCTTCCCTACATCAATACCGTGTTAACTGATGCGAATGGTAGTTCAACCTTGAAAGTTCCTCCCGGAACCTACACTATGAAAGCCTGGTCGCCGACGATTGGTGATTTGCCGCAATCAACGGTGAGTTCGACCTTGGTAGTCAATGGCGCTGGCACGATCACCACGGCCCCGACCGATGTGGTGGCGCCAGTAACCGGCATAGTAACGGTGAATGTGCTTGATACTTACGGCAACGCCACGACGACTGATAAGATGGTCATTGAATTTCAACAGATTGGCGGCAAAACCAATAATGTGGGCGCTTTAACCAACGTGTCCTCCACCACCTTTACTTTGCCCACCTACGATGCGGGCGCGAGCAATATTGCCACGGGTAATGTTACCAGCACCAACCCCGCTAATTTTTACCTCATGAAGATTACCGCGCCAGGAATTGCCGCCAGCTCAATAAACGTTTACGGCGGCAGTAGCACGATTATGGCCACGTCCACAGTCGCGAGCGGGCTCTATAAAGTGGAAGTTGATGGCAGTGAAATAATCAATGTTCGTCTGCCGGATATTAGTTATGTGACCGGTACCGTGAAAGATGGGGCTGGAACAGCTGTGGCTGATGCCGTAGTCCACATTGAAGATAAAACTACCGGGGAGACCATTGAGGTTAAAGCCGACAGCAGCGGCAATTATGCGACCAAGCTCGCGAGCGGGACCTATCTGGTGCAAGGTGAAAAAGACGGGTATCTCGATACCGCGACGACGATTACAGTAAGCGCGAGCGGCACTATTGCCGCGGCCGCCACCACCATGACTGTCGCTAATAAAACAATTACTGGCACCATCACCGCCGGAGGCAGCGCCGTGGTGGGGGCCACCGTTAAAGGCCAACAACTTGGCGGAGACGTGGCCACGGCTACGACCGGTTCGGACGGCACCTATACCATCAATGTTATCGGCGGCAGTTGGAAGGTCTCGGCCGCGGCCGATGGCTATACCGAAAAATCCTACAGTACCGTCGTCAATGTTTCCAATAGTGTTGGAAGTATAGACATTGCCTTGGTCGGCACCAACACCAGCTTGGCCGCCGCGACTTCGCTGTCGGTTACTCCACAGACCGGCGGATCGCTCGATGACAGCACCGCCAACATGAGCATCAAAGCGCCGGGCTCCGCCATTTCAAGTAGCGCTAACAACTATTCACTAAGTGAGAAAGAAACATCCAATGTGGTGGGTAGCGGTTCCGGCAAACCCATCGGAAATGAAGCCAAAGAGGTTACCAGTTACAACAGCGATAGCAATTTAGTTACCACTTTGAACAACAATATTAGCATCAGCGCGTCGTACACAACCACCGACCTCGCCAGTTCTCTGGGGACGCTATCAATCAGCAAGCTTGAAAAAGTAAAGATGGGCAGCCTTGATTCCACGACCGATAACTGGGAGCATCTGGCCACGACCGTTGGTTATAAAGATTCAAGCGGCAACTTTGTGGAGCCGAGCAGCGACCTATCCAATGTTTCTTCAGTCAACTACACGGGGCAAACTGTCCACTTGTCAGTCTTCAATCCTATCCAATCATCCGATGGTCTAGCTCCGTCCGCGCCCGCTGGAATCACTGCTACCGCGGGTAATAGCAAGGTCACTGTTACCTGGACCGCGCCCACTACGAACGCAGACGGCACGACGTTGAGTGATTTACTAGGATATGAAGTTTATCGTTCCACGGATTCTGGACAAACCTACACCCAAATCAACACCTCGGACGTCAGTGGCACCAGCTACACTGATACCGCCGTGACTAACACTAATGGCTATGTGTATAAGATCACCGCGGCCGACACCGGCGGTTTGGAATCAGCGTTTTCCAACGCGTCAGGTACCGCGACACCTTCTTCCTCTGGCAGCTCCTCAAGTAGTAGTGGCGGAGGCGGCGGCGGAGGTTTAACTTCCGCAACTCCGGCCACGCCGGCCACGCCGGCCACTCCGGCCACGCCAGCCACTCCCGTAAGCGCCCCAACCACCCCCGCCGCGCAATTGAGTCCGGTAGTAGCTAACACTTCATCAGCTGTCGTAATTACTGTTCCCGCTAAAATGACGTACCGCCCGAGCGAGCAACTTCGTTTCACTTACCAGTTTACCAATACCACTAAGAAGATGATGAAGCTAAAGGTTTCGCGGCAGATTCTTACGAGCGGGGGTTCGCCGGTTATCAACCGTCTCGGCGCCTTGGTGCTTAAGCCCGGAAAGGCCTTTAAACGAACAGTTACGGAGGTATTACCGCCCAAGCTAGCGGCCGGTACATATACTGTAGAAGTTCGGTTTAACGATCTAAAGAGCGGTCAGCAGGTTGACAAAAACAGTTTTACGATTGTGGTACAGAAACCCATCTTAGTGCCTAAGAAAATCACTCCGCCGGTTCAGAAGAAAGCGTCGCCAAAACCAGTGAAGAAGCCGGTTCAGACGACAAAAAAGAAGTAAGCAGATTCATACCTATAAAAGACGCCCCGTTGGGGCGTCTTTTCGTTAACCAGATAATCACTGTCGCTGCGCTGGCATTACTTTCTTTGCGCAAAGAAAGTAATCAAAGAATCGCTGGGAGGTAGAGAACGTTTCGGCGTATGCGAAGTTGCCGATTTTCTTCCTTAATCCTATCAGAAATAGAGAAAATCGGCAATTTGGGCGGCGCGGGGTGGAAAATACGATTTTTACCCTGTGGATAGTTAGATATTGACAAAGGAGTAAGGATTTGGTATAGTGTCAATGCTAACCACGGATCCTATTGAAACCCTGAAAGTCCGAGAATTAAACCTCGGTCTTTCTTTTTTTGTAAAAAACGCTATACTATTGCCGTGGAGTTTGAGGGGCCACCTCACGGTGAGGAATCCGTGGTTAGCACTCGGATTAGAGGGGTTCAATACCCCTTGGCTCCACGCTAAGAACCACCCTAACGGGTGGTTCTTAGTTTGTAGAAAAAAATCGTATTTTCCGCTCGTTTCACCCGCGCCGCCGCATACGCCGTGTTATGTGCTGTAGTGAAAAGCAAAAATTGTCAAATTTTTGCTTTTCACTACAGCACATAACTCGTGCATTACCGTTAAAATAATTCGGAGCGTTGGGTCGGGGCACTCAAACAGCTCTACCCCCAGACCCCCAGGGTGGGGTTGATAGCTTGACAAAATACTGCTAATTGTGGTAGGTGGAGAAGCTTTTTTTTCCAATTTCCCAGGCTTACTTGGATGCTTCTGAAGGAATTCAGGAAGCCGCCGGCGGAGCGGTGGAAGTAGCTGGTCAACCTTCATAACCCCGACCCCGTACATGTACGGGGTCTACTATTTTTTAGGGAACATGTTATACTTATTTTTACCATGTTATCACTTACCGTTCGAACCACTAGAACCGGTCCAGTCCGCGGTCGCCACCCGTGGGTTTTTTCTGGCGCTCTCACGATAATTCCGGAAAGCCTAGAGAGCGGCACCTCGGTTCGCCTGGCGGATGAACAGGGAAATTTTTTAGCCCAAGGATATTTTAATTCTTATTCGCAAATCGCTGTCCGAGTATGGAGCTGGAAGGAAGACGAAGAGGTTAACGAAGATTTTTTTCTCCGGCGAGTAATCCAAGCGTATGAAATAAGAAAAGCGTACGTTGCCGATAAAAAAACAAATTCCTATCGCCTGGTTCATGGGGAGAACGATCTTTTACCCGGCCTGATTGTCGACAAGTATGGGTCTTATTTGTCCATCCAGTTTCATAATCCGGGAATTGAAAAATGGAAAAAAGAAATTGTCGCCGCGTTGGTAAAAGCGGTTAAACCAAAAGGGATTTACGAGCGGAGTGATGTCGGAGCAAGGACGAGGCAATTTGTCATTGCGAGCAAAGCGAAGCAATCTCCAAGCCGGAGCGCTAATTCGGTTAGCAGTTTTGATTCAGAAAACAAGGGGATTGCCGCGTCAGCCGATGCGAATCGGTTTCCTCGCAATGACAAGGTGGATCGAACCGGACTCCTCTACGGCAAGGTGCCGGAGCGGGTGGAGATTGTGGAAAATGGTTATAAATTTTGGGTAGATATTATCGGCGGGCAGAAGACCGGTTTCTTTTTAGATCAGCGCGATAAACGCCGGGCACTCGAGAAATATGTTAAAGATAAAAAAGTGTTGAATTGTTTTTCGTACACCGGCGGATTCTCCGTCTACGCGCTCGGGGCGGGAGCCAAGCAGGTGGTGAGCGTGGATGCTTCGGAGAATGCGCTCAAGCTCGCGGAAGAAAATGTGAAACTGAATAAATTAGACGAGTCGAAAGCGGAATTTATCTTGGCGGATGTAAAAGATTATTTGGGTGATTTGGCGAACACACCCCCCGCCCCTCTTTTTAGAGGGGAATCAAAAATCCCTCCTAAAAAGGAGGGTGGGGAGGTTTTCGACGTCATTATTCTCGACCCGCCGGCCTTCATCAAAGACAGGCATAAGATAAAAGAAGGGCTGGTTGGCTATAGAAAGATAAACGAAGCGGCGCTGCGAATTTTGCCGCCCGGAGGCATTCTGGTTTCCGCCTCATGTTCGGCGCATCTTTCCCTCAACGATTTTCGTTTTATGCTTTCCGAATCAGCTGGCCGCGCCGGGCGCACGCTCCAAATTTTGGAAACGTACACGCATGGCATCGATCATCCGGAGCTCGTGGCGTTTACCGAAGGGGAGTATTTGAAGTGTGTGTTTGCTGCCGTAATGTGATATAATAAGTAAAAAGTTAGAAGTTAAAATGCAAAATTTTAATTCAAAATTTAAATTCTCTTCTCTTTTAATTTTGCCTTTTAATTTTTAAATTATTAACTATGAACATCGCCATCAACGGTTTTGGGAGAATAGGAAGACAAGCCTTCAAAGTCGCTGTCACTAAGAAAAACATAAAAGTTGTCGCGGTAAATGATCTTACTGACACAAAGACGCTCGCGCATCTTTTAAAATACGATACCGGTTACGGTCACTATAAAGAGCGGGTGGAATTTGACGAAAAAAATATCATCGTCAATGGCAAAAAATATCCCGTGTTCGCGGAAAAGGATCCGAGCCGGTTGCCCTGGGCCAAATTGAAAGTAGACGTCGTGATTGAATCCACCGGTCGTTTTACCAAGAAAGAAGACGCTGGTCTGCATCTCAAAGCCGGAGCGAAGAAGGTGATGATCAGCGCGCCGGCCAAGGGCGGCGGGGTGCCTACCTATGTGATGGGAGTGAACAGTGACCAGCTAAAAAAAGAAACAGCGCCGATTATCAACAACGCTTCCTGCACCACCAATTGCATCGCGCCGGTAATGGCCGTGTTGCAAGAGAAATTTGGTATTGAGAAGGCCATGATGAGCACGGCGCACGGCTATACCGCGGATCAGAATTTACAAGACGGCCCGCACAAGGATTTGCGCCGCGCCCGCGCGGCGGCGGTGAACATCGTGCCCACCACGACCGGCGCGGCTAAAGCGGTGGGCGAGGCGATTCCTTCGCTCCAAGGAATTTTTGACGGGGTAGCTTTTCGCGTGCCGGTTTTAACGGTATCTCTTTCGGATATTACCGCTGTTTTGAAAAAGAATGTGACCAAAGAAGAAGTTAACCAGGCCATGATTGCCGCCGCCAAAACCAAGCGCTGGGAGGGAATTTTGACGACGACTAGTGAGCCCTTAGTTTCTTCGGACATCGTCGGCAACACTTATTCTTCCGTTGTTGATTTGGAGCTGACGATGGTGGTGGGCGGCAATTTGGTGAAAGTGGTGGCCTGGTATGATAACGAAGTCGGTTATGCCCACCGGCTGGTGGAGATGGCCGAAGCGTATGAAAGAAGTTTTTAAAAAATATTTTATCCCGCACGCGGAGAATAACTATCAGCCGCATATTTTGCATACCAAAAGAGCGATTTTTTATAGCGCCTCTTTTTTGGTGATGAAAACGATAGTTATATTGTTCGCGCTTCTTTTGCCCGCGGAGGCATTTTTGCTCCCCGATGTTCTGGCCAATCAGTATGCTAAGATTATTATACTTACCAATGCTATTCGTATCGAGAAGGGAGTCCTCCCGCTCTCGGTAGTCCCCAAGCTTAATTCCTCGGCCGAGACTAAGGCGCGCGACATGGGGGAAAACCAATACTTCAGTCATCACGGCCCCAATAATCGCGGTCTCGCTTATTTTTTACGCCAGGCGGGCTACCGTTATCGAATGGCCGGGGAGAATTTGGCAATGGGATTTTTCGATGCGGAGGCGGTGGTGGATGCCTGGGTGAAAAGTCCGACCCATTACTCAAATTTAATTGATAACGATTTTCGTGAATTGGGAGTGAGCTTGGAGAGCGGACTCTATCAGAATCAACCTACCATGTATGTGGTTCAGCATTTTGGAGACCCTTTGTCGGACATGTCCAATGGAGGTTCCAAATCCAACGGCCAGAAGGCCGAGGCGCGCGGTGAGAAAATCTATCAGGTTGGTGAAGCCATAAGCCCCAAAGACACGCTACTCGACCGACCGGCCTCGCGTGTCTATTGGCTGGAAGAAGACGGCTCCACCGTACTCGTCGTACGAGCGCGATTTAGGGAAAAGATAACTTCCGCGGCGGCCTATGTAAACAATTATCCGATTGAACTCACACGCTCCGCCAATAATGAGTATGCGGGCTCGCTCACCGTGGCCGGCCCGGCCGATTCCTTTTTTCGTTCGGTAGTTGCCCCCGCCATCATTATTACCACGCGCGGCGGAGAAAAAATTCAGGACACGATTGATTGGTACAATATAAAGGCAGTGAACGAAAATCCGATTGAGCGGTATTTCGAGGCGAAAAGCATGCTCGCGCCGCTTACCAGTCTTTTTAAAGTATCGCGGGGGCTGTACCTGGGCTTTACGGTTTTTTTTCTTGTTGCTTTAGCTATCAATATTTTGATAGAAGTGAGAAAAAGGCATTACCATATTATTGCGCAGACCATCCTCATGTTGGGACTCCTGGCGTGGCTTATAAAATATTGAGAAATTAGTTAAAGTCGGATATCGAGTAGGGCGAAGGCCAGCATATTGCATTCCATTTTTTTGTTTGGTAGAATGGGAGAAGTTTGAGCTCATTTAGGGTTTTGCCAATAATGACACTTGTATGCCACGAATTCTTTCTGCGGAAACAGCTAAAAAAATTGGAGAGGAAGTAATCCTTAAGGGCTGGGTGAATGCCCGCCGCAACATGGGCAAGATTGTTTTTTTAGATCTGCGCGATCGCGGCGGAATTGTGCAGGTGGTGGGGGTGCCCAGTCAAATGGACGCGGAATCGGCCGAGCGATTAAAAGAAGTTCGGCCGGAGTGGGTGGTGGAAATTCACGGTGTCGTTCAGGAGCGCGGCGAAAAACAGAAGAACTCCGAAATGCCCACCGGCAATGTGGAAATTTTGATGAAGAGTCTGGTGGTTTTGAATACCGCCGAAACGCCGCCGTTTGAAATTGACAAGGATACCAAAGGCATTGGTGAGGAATTGCGTTTGAAATATCGCTACCTGGATCTGCGCTCCGAGCGAATGCAAAAAAATATTCGTTTGCGCGATAAGATTATCACTTTCTTCCGCGACTATATGCACCGCAATGACTTTGTGGAGATTGAAACACCGATTCTCATGAAGGGGACACCGGAAGGCTCTCGAGAATACATCGTTCCATCACGGCTCCATGCCGGCAAATTTTATGTCTTGCCCCAATCTCCCCAGCAGTTTAAACAATTATGCATGGTGGCTGGATTTGAGCGTTATTTTCAAATTGCCCGTTGTTTTCGCGATGAAGATCAGCGCGGCGACCGCCAGCCGGAGTTTACCCAGCTCGATTTTGAGATGTCATTTGTAACACAGGAGGATGTCTTGCGCTATACCGAAGCAATGTTCCTTGAAATGGTGAAGCGGTTATTTCCAGAGAAAAAAATTACGAGTATTCCCTTCCCACGTCTGACCTATGCCGAGTGCCTGGAGAGGCATGGTACGGATAAACCGGATTTACGCAGTAATAAAAACGATCCCAATGAACTTGCTTTTACCTGGATTTTGGATTTTCCCATGTTTGAACGCGACGCCGAGGGGGCTATCGCGGCCACGCACCATCCTTTTTGTTCCATTAAGGAGGAAGATAAGGAAAAATTCATGCGCGGCGAAGATATCATGTCAATCCGCGCCAACGCCTATGATTTGGTTTTGAACGGCTACGAGTTATCATCGGGCAGTATTCGCATCCATGAACGAGAACTGCAGAAGCGAATTTTTGACCTTCTTCAGATTAGTGAAGAAGAGCAACAAGCGCGATTCGGCCATATGCTTGAAGCGTTTACGTTTGGCGCTCCGCCGCACGGTGGTTTTGCGCCGGGGATTGATCGTATTATTATGCTGATGGCCGGGGAGCCGAACATTCGCGAAGTGATCGCGTTTCCCAAAACCGGCGACGCCCGCGATCTCATGATGGGGGCGCCGAGCGACGTGCCGGAAAAATCCTTGAAAGAAGTGCATGTTAAGCTTGCGGAGTAATCCCCTCTAATAAAGAAAGAGGGGTAGGGGTGTGTTGGTCCCGACCGCGGTCGAGGATGCTCGATTCTCGAGAATCGGCACCAACACCTCCCTCCCCGATGCGAATCGGGGCACCCTCCTTTTTAGGAGGGACTTGACCTTATGACCCACCAGTTGACGCTCGAAAAATTCCAAGGCCCGCTCGATCTTTTGCTCCAGCTCATTGAACAGGAAAAGCTGAATATCACCGAGGTTGCGTTGGCCAAGGTAACCGAGCAATACTTTGCCTATCTCTCCGGTCTTGGCGCCACGCGCTCGGAGGAACTCGCCGATTTTTTAGTGATTGCCACTCGCCTGGTTTATTTAAAATCAAGAGAGCTTCTGCCGTACCTCTACCCGGAAGAAGATGAGGGCCCGAGCCTGGCCGAACAGCTTAAGCTCTATAAGCGCTATGCCGACGCGAGCAAGGAGATAGAACGCTTGTGGCAGAGGAACGCCATTGCGTATGGCCGGCTTCAGCCGCCAAAGAAACCGGAGGCTTTTGAACTGCCGGCTAATGCCCGCAGCAAGGATTTACGCTTGTCATTTGCTTTGCTTCTCGAACGGCTTAAGCCAATTGCCCCCCTGCCCGAGGTGGCGATCGATCGATCGATTTCGGTGAAACAAAAAATTGAATCAATTTACGCGGCGCTCAAAAAGTTGCGCCAGGTGAGTTTTAAACATTTGTTGCAACACGCCGAAAATCGCACCGAGGTGATTGTGAGTTTTCTGGCGCTCCTTGAACTCGTGAAAGAAGAAAAAGTTTCCATCTATCAAACCGGCGCTTTTGAGGATATGTTGATTAAAAGAGTGTAAAAGTAATTCCCCATGACCTTACAATCACAACTTGAATCCATTTTGTTTGTGGCCTCAAAGCCGCTCACGGCAAAAAAAATTGCCGTTGCTTTAAAAGTTTCTGAAGAAAAGGTCGTGAGGGAACTCAACGCCTTGGCGGAGAGGTATAGCGGGGACGGAATGGGTATTATGCTTCTGCACATTAACGAAGAATGGCAATTCACCAGTAGCCCCGCTAATCGAGAAGCGACCGAAAATTTTGTAAAAGCCGAAGTTTCCGGCGAGCTTACCCGGCCCCAGCTTGAGACTCTTACGGTTGTTTCCTACTGCGGGCCAATCACCAAGCCCGAGCTCGAGCAAATTCGCGGCGTCAACTGCAGCTTAATTTTGCGCAACCTTATGATGCGAGGGTTGGTAAAAGAAAGTGAAGACCTTACCGCGCTTTTGCCCACCTATGAAATTACCATGGAATATCTTAGGCATTTGGGAATAAGCAGCGTTAGCGAACTGCCGGATTATTCCGAACTTCACCACCATCACTACATTACCAAGACATTGGAAGAAGCAAACTCATAAGTTATGTCCAAGAAACTGATTGATTTTCTTTTCTCTTTCGGCCTCATGATTGCCGGCGTCGTTTTGTTGTTTTTTGGGTCAGTTTTTTTTGGACCCACGAGGTTTAAATTTTTAACGATAGCCAATCTACCCTCGTCGGATATACGCGTGGAGGCGCGCCAAGGCGGCGACATCACGCCTACCACGTTGCCGGTAAGCCGGCCGGCTGTTCCTCTTCCTAAAGATAACCCCGTCTTCAGTGGCGCCATCACCGCCGCCACCGCCCTGGTTGTGGATGATAAATCAAATACCGTACTTTACAAAAAAAATATTGAGGAGATCCGGCCGCTCGCGAGTATCACGAAGCTGGTAAGCGCTCTGGTTTTGGCAGAGTTGCCTTTGGACTGGACAACAACTACGGCGATTGTGGCCGATGATTTTGACGGCTCGAGCCACCATGTGAACGTGGGTGAAGAATTTACGTTGAAGGATTTATGGAATGTGGCCCTCATCGGGTCTTCAAACAGCGCGCTTAAGTCACTAGTGCGCGCGAGCGGTTTAAGCGAGGAGGAATTTGTAGCGCGGATGAACAAGAAAGCTCTGGACATCGATTCGTCGCTGCGTTTTGTGGAGCCGACCGGTTTGGAAAACGGTAATGTCGCGAGCGCCCTCGGTGTCGCCAGGCTTTTGAAAGAAGCGCTGAAGGTTGATAGAATTTATCGGACGCTCCAGATTGGCGAATACTACGCCCAACCTCTTAACAAAGATAAATCCCGTCGCGTTTGGAGCACCGACTGGCTCCTCACCAGCTGGATACCCAGCAATTTTACCCCCGAAGAGATCGTCGGCAAAACCGGTTACATCGCCGAGGCGGGCTATAATTTCACCGTGCGCCTGTCCGATGGGCATGGCCACGCGGTGCGCGTGGTAATACTGGGCGCGAGTTCCAATGAACTGCGTTTTAGCGAGGCCCGCGATTTGGCCGATTGGGCCTTTGGGCATTACCTCTGGCCGGACCAGGAAGGGTATGATAAGTTGGTAGAGAACTAAGTCTGTAGAGAACTAAGTCCCTCTTGTACGGAGGTTAGATTGGGAGTACTCTACCGAGAGCATTAATCCATAATTAATTGTATGCCCGAACGCCCCCCCATAACCTTCAAAGAAATACCGGTCGTTTCGGTCGAGGGACATGAGCAGGAATTACTCTCCGATTTCTTCGAGTTGTGCGATCTTTGGGACCGGTTGCGCCAATGGACGGCTGGGAAGTTCAAGATGATGCGCCATGATCTCGAAGAGGGCTGGGAGGAAAAGAAGCCCTCCAAAGCGCGCCAAGAACTCCTTAAAAACATCCAGGCCATCTACGACCATATCTTTCCGGCCTTAAACGAGATGGTCAAACGCTTGTTCGGCTCCTCTCGCGTCCAAGCCCTGTTCAAAAAGAATCTGGGTCAGGAAATCCATTCTCTGGAAGAAGGCCTGACCCTGCGCCAAACCCTGCTCCAGCCTTTCAACGATCGCTTTGAAGACCTGAAGCCTGCCTCAAAAACCCGCAAATCCGAGGATTACGAGACGCGCTACAAGGAGGCGCTCCTTGAAGCCACGGAGCAGGACCCGGAATGGCAGAAAATCATCCAAAAACTTCAGTTTCTTCCCGGTGATCACCGCGAGGCTCTCACCGGCTATCTCGCCAAGCCTTCCCCCAAAACGCTCGAAGCCATCCTGCGCTACGGCGGCACGCCTGCCGCAAGCGCCGAAGATCGCTTCGGCAAGCTGGAGTTAACCTACACGGACCAAGACTTGATCGAGCTTCGACAGCTGCTCGGCGACGCGCAGACGCATCTGAAGCTCAAGATGAAAAAGTGGCAGGAAGCGCTCGAACAAGAGCAAAGAGAAGCGGCAAAGCGAGAAGCCGAGCGCAGAGCGAAAGCAGAGAGGGAAGAAAAGAGGAAAAAAGAAGTAGCGCAGCAAGAGGAGGCGCAACGCATCGCAGAGATGAAGCGCCGCATTGCCGCGGGCGAGATTCCCAAAGAGTATGCGGAGCTTATGGAGAGCGAATCCGCGGCGCTCCAAAAATTCTTCGGCCGGAAAATCGACGTCCCGCCGTTGCCGGAGCCCATCACCCCGGAACGCCTGGCGGAATTCAGAGAGAAAGGGTGCGAGGTCCATTTCCTGCCGCGGATCAACATGACCGAGGATCAGCGATTTCCCGGATGGAAAAAGAAACCAGGATATTGGTTCTATGAGCGAATCGAAAATGGCGGCATCGCACGATCAGCCGTGGAACTTCCCGGCGAATGGTTCGTGATTGACGGAAGACAAAAACCGGCCTATCAAAATGGCGATCAGACGTACGCCAATGACTTTTTGGCCCCGATCCTTCAAGAGCTGAATCGCGATGGGGAGATCAGGCAAGCGAAAAACGATGGAACCCCGCTTTCCCCAACCACGCGGTTCGGCCTTTCTCCCCAGGAACTGGAAAAACCAAACGTCAAAATGGCCCTCGCCAGATCCCTGGGCCTTGATCCGAATTCCGTCTCCGTTCCCTCGGCGATCATCTGGAACGTCATCGGCAACATCCATCATCCGGAATGGGGCAATACCGATACCTGGGAATGGTTTAGCGATGAGTTCAATAAAGGCCGTAGCTGGCTGGGCGGCGGGAGCTCGGATTTCGGTGGGCTCTCGCACGTCGGCGCGGTTGATGATGTCGGCTACCGCGGCGACGACAGCGGTTTTCGTCTCCTCGGGCGTTTCTCTCGATAATTGGTACTCTGGACTTTGGTATTTGGCACTTTGGCCTTTGGGCATTACCTCTGGCCGGACCAGGAAGGGTATGGTAAATTGGTTGAAAGTCCATAAAATTTAATAAGTTTGGAAAGGCCTTTGGTTTCGTGGTATAATGTAATTATTCCAAAGAAGCTATGAGCCTGCCATTTACCCTACTTCAACAGCTAAAAAATGTCGCCGGTAAAAGAGTGCTCGTGCGCGTTGACTTTAATGTGCCGGTAAAGAAGGGCGCGGTAGTGGATGATTTTAAAATACGGAAAAGTTTGCCAACCATTAGGCAGCTGATGAAGCAGGGAGCGAAAGTAATTCTGGTAAGCCACCTCGGGAGGCCGAAAGGCGTTGATAAAAAGTTGAGCTTAAGGCCGGTAAAAAATGATTTAGAACGCCTGGTTAATAAAAAGATTTCTTTATTAAAGATTGGAAGATTGGAAGATTGGAAGATTATTAAGCGAGCGACCGAAGAAATGAGAAACGGCACCGTGGCCATGCTTGAAAATATCCGGTTTTTTTCCGAAGAAGAAAAAAATAGCAAGAGTTTTGCCAAGAAGTTGGCGAGCTTGGCAGACATATTTGTCTTGGACGGGTTTGGGGTGGCTCACCGCGCGGCCGCTTCGGTATCAGGCGTCGCGAAATTTTTACCCTCTTACGCCGGTATCCTTTTGTCTCAAGAAGTTTCCGCCCTAACGGCGGCAATGGAACATCCGCGCCGCCCCTTGGTTGTAATGCTGGGCGGAGCTAAAGTTGAAACCAAAATTCCGGTTTTGAAGCATCTTTTGAGAAAAGCCGACACTATTCTCGTTGGCGGCGAAATTGCCAACACCTATTGGTGGGCGAAAGGGAAAGCGGTGGGCGCCTCCCTGGTCGGAAAAAAGTATAAAAAAGAAATTTTAAAATATTGTTCCAATAAAAAGGTAATTTTGCCGGTGGATGTGGTAGTTGGCCGGGCCGATGGCAAAGAGGCGAAAGTGGTGACGGTGAATGAGAAGTTAGAAATAAGAAATAAGAAATTAGCCATCTACGATATTGGACCGGCCACGGTAGAGCTCTTTGCCAAATATATCAAAGGCGCTTCAACGCTCATTTGGAATGGCGCCCTGGGGCGATTTGAACAGCATCCTTACGAGTATGGCACCTATGCCTTGGCGCACCTGTTTGCGGCGCGCTCCAAAGGAAAGGCGAATGGTATTGCCGGCGGCGGAGAAACGGTCGAAGTTTTACAGCATTTTAAACTGCTTAGCGATATTGACTTGGTTTCAACCGGCGGCGGAGCGATGCTCGAATTTTTAGGCGGGCATAAGTTGCCAGGTCTAGAAGCCCTGCGTCCGCGGCGGCTCCAAGGAGTGCGGCGTTCCTTATATACGTTTATTTTTTAATCAGAACCGCGGGGAAAACTCCCTAACGGTTCAGGGAGAATTTATATGGCGTTACTAAACAAAAGGATGGAGGCAACGGCTCCGAACGATAGTCAGAACACCGCCCGCCACTGCTGTGGATGGAGCGGCCGCAATGAGTTTGTTAAAAAAATTATGTGCACCCTGGTCGCGGTGCTGTTCGTTTACCTCATCCTCTATGTGGGAGTCCTCATGCGCAATAATGTTAAAAAATATAACTACATCGGCCTGGCCGACCAGATGGAGCGCGCCATCACCGTCACCGGTCTCGGCAAGGTGAATGGAAAAAACGATATCGCCGTTACCACCATCGGGTATTCCAATACCGACAAAAACGTCGCCAAGGCCCAAGCCGATAATAAGCGCGTGATGGATCAGATAGTGGCCGCGCTCAAGAAACTGGGTGTCGAAGAGAAGGACATGCAAAGCAACTATTCAATCTACCCGGATTACAATTACACGCAGGACAAGGGCCAAGAACTTAAAGGCTACCGTGTTTCGAATAACGTGACGGTAAAAATACGCGACCTCGCCAAGATTAGCGATGTTCTATCGTTGCCTGGTAAGTACGGCGCCACCGAAGTGAGCGGGCTGAATTTTACCATTGATGATCCGGAGAATTTAAAATCAGAGGCCCGGGACAAGGCGGTTACCGATGCCAAAATGAAGGCCAATAAACTTGTCCGCGCGCTTGGAGCGCGGTTGGTAGAAGTGATTTCTTACAGTGAATACGAGTCGGGAGAATACCCGCCAATCTATGCCAGCCTGAAGGCCAATACGGGTGGCGGCGGTCCAGCGCCCGAAGCGATCGTTTCCGGCGGTAAGGATGTGACAGTTAATGTGAATGTGACATACAAAATTATGAGCTGGTAGTTTTAGACGATAAGTTTTAAAGGGGGCTCCTCAAGCCCCTTTTTTAGTAGGGGGAGGTATGGTATAATTTTAACTACGCCAAGGTATCTTAAAATTTACTTAAACTCAAGTCTATGAAGATTAAAAGCGTTATTGCCCGGGAAATTTTGGACTCACGCGGCAACCCCACAGTTGAAGCAAAAGTTGTTTTGGAGAATGGTCTCGCGGCGGTCGCGAAAGTTCCTTCCGGAGCCTCCACTGGCACGCACGAGGCGCTTGAGCTGCGCGACGGCGGCAAGCGTTACGGCGGCAAAGGGGTGTTAAAAGCGGTCAAGAACGTAAACACAGAAATTGCGCCGGCTCTCAAAGGAATGGACGTGACTAAAATTAAGGAAATTGACGGGAAAATGATCGCGCTTGATGGCACCGCAAATAAATCCCGTTTGGGGGCAAACGCCATTTTGTCGGTTTCACTCGCGGCCGCTCGTCTTGGCGCGATCGCCACCAATATCCCGCTCTATCAATATTTGAGGCACAGCTATAAAATTCCGGAAAAAGGTTATCGATTACCCGTTCCCACCATGAATATTTTGAACGGCGGGCGCCATGCCGATAATAATCTCTCCATCCAGGAGTTTATGATAATTCCCCGCCACAAACTTTTGCGCGAGCGAGTGCGTATGGGATCACAGATTTTTCACTCGTTGGCGAATCTCCTTAGTCAGAAAGGCTACTCCACTGGAGTTGGCGACGAAGGCGGGTTTGCTCCCGAACTTTTAAACAACGAACGCGGGCTCCAGCTTATTATGGAAGCGATTAAGCTCGCCGGCTGGGAGCCGGGCAAGCATGTGTTTTTGGGTTTGGATGTGGCGGCTTCGGAATTTTATCGCCACGGCAGCTATTATTTTGTTGGTAAAAAACAAGGCTGGCGGGCAGATAAAATGATCGCGGTTCTCGAGCAGTGGGTAAAGAAATACCCTTTAATTTTCATTGAAGACGCCTTAAGCGAAGACGATTGGGAGAATTGGCAGAAACTTACCAAAGAGCTTGGCAAAAAAGCAACCTTGGTGGGAGACGATTTGTTTGTGACGAATGTGGAACGATTGCAAAAGGGAATTGATGAGAAAGTAGCTAACGCTATTCTTATAAAAGTAAATCAGATCGGCACCGTGACCGAAACCATCGCGGCGATTATGCTCGCCAAAAATAATGGTTACCAAATCGCCATTTCGCATCGCAGTGGTGAGACTGCCGATACTTTTATTGCCGATCTGGCCGTGGCGGTGAATTCGGAATTTATTAAAACCGGATCGTTATCGCGTTCCGAGCGGGTGGAAAAGTATAACCGGCTGATGGAAATTGAGCTTGAGCTCGGACTCTAATCGCGTAGCCTATGAAGAAGACGGGGACAACGCTTTTGGTTATCCTCGACGGTTGGGGAATTGCCGACCATCGTAAAAAGGGAAATGCCATCACGCCAAAGACGGCGCCGAATTATTATAGTTGGTTCAAAAAATTTCCGCATACCGAACTCCAGGCCAGTGGAGAAGCGGTTGGGCTTTTTAGAGGCCAAGAGGGCAACAGCGAAGCGGGGCACCTAAACATCGGCGCCGGCCGCGTCGTGCGGCAAGACGAGCGCTACATTACCAGCGCCATCAAGGACGGCACTTTTTTTAAGAACAACGCATTTCGTGAAGCGCTCTACCAGGCGCGTAAGTATAATACCGCCGCGCATCTTATGGGGCTACTCTCCAACCACAATAGCGCTCACTCTTGCCCCGAGCATCTGCAAGCGCTGTTGGATTTATTCCACGAGCACGGCCTAAAAAAAGTTTACCTCCATCTGTTCACCGACGGCCGGGATTCTGGTCAGCACGATGCCTCAATGCACCTTAAAAAATTGGAAGCGCATTTTCACGGCACCGAGCGGATTGCCACCATCATGGGCCGGCTGTACGCTATGGATAGGAATAAAATTTGGTGGCGCACCGAGAAAGCCTATCGCGCCATGGTCCTGGGAGAAGGAAGACGTGTTTCTAGTGTAGCCGAGGCAATTACTCAAGCCTATAACTCCGGAGAGAGCGATGAGTTTATTACGCCGACCATTATTATGAATGACGGCCAGCCTGTCGCGACCATCAAAGACAATGACGCGCTGTTTTTTTTCAATTTACGGAGTGATCGGGCGCGGCAGATAACCAAAGCTTTTACGCAGCCCGATTTTAACAAGGTTAATCCGGATAGTTTTACGCGGACGCATCTTCCGCGCAATATTCGCTTTGTGGCTCTCACCGATTTTGGCCCCGATCTCCCCGGAGTTTTTACCGCTTTTCCCAGTCGCGATGTTTCGCACAGCTTGGTTCAGACTTTGTGCCCTCGCCGCCAGCTTTATGTGGCGGAGTCGGAAAAATTCGCGCACGTCACGTACTTTTTAAATGGCGGCTATGCCCAACATTTTTGCGATGAGCGGTGGGTAAAAATTGAGTCTAACCATGTGAAAGATTTTGAAGTTGACCCCAAGATGCGAGCTGAACAAATAGGGGCGTATACTATTGCGTCCATTCTTCACGGTAATTTTGAATTTATCGCGGTTAATTTTGCCAACGCCGATATGCTCGGGCACACCGGAAACTTGCGCGCGGCCGAAGCGGCCGTGGCCGCTTTGGACAAGGTTTTGGGTAAACTGGTAGCAGTAGCTTTAAAGAACGGTGTCAAGACTATTATTACGGCCGATCATGGCAATGTGGAAGAGATGATCAATCTTAAAACCGGTGAAGTTGATTCGGAGCATTCCACTAATCCGGTGCCGTTCTTTCTTATCGCCCACCCCTCGGTCTATAAAAAGTGGGGAATCAAAAAGAAAAATTTGCGAAAAGGAAAACTGGCCGATATCGCTCCCACGGCATTAAAAATAATGGGAATAGCCAAACCAGCGGCAATGACGGGAAAAAGTTTATTGTAGCAGAGCAAGCTATAAGCAGAATAAGCAAAGTAAGCACGATTTAATCGTTTCGCGGCGCTTAACTTGCTTATTCTGCCTACTCTGCTTAATCTGCTCATATTTTATGTCCAATAAATACAAACCAATAGTTCTCCTTATCTTTGATGGCTGGGGGGTGGCTCCGGCCGGAGACGGCAATGCCATAACTCGGGCCAAGACGCCGAATTTTTTAGATACTCTAAAAAACTATCCTTCACTAACGCTCCACGCTTCGGGCAATGAAGTCGGTCTGTTATTTGGTGAAATCGGCAACTCCGAAGTCGGCCACCTAAACATCGGCGCCGGCCGCGTGTATTATCAATCGTGTCCTCGCATCAACCAAGAAATAGAAAGCGGAAATTTTTTCAATAATAAGTTTTTTTTGGAAGCGATTGAACGAGTGAAAAAAAATAAGTCACGGCTCCATCTCATCGGCATGTTAAGCTCCGGCAATGTCCATTCCAGCAACGAACATCTCTTTGCGCTCCTCGAACTTTGCCGGCGGCAAGGTCTGGGGAGCGAAGTTGTTGTGCACGCTATTCTCGATGGGCGCGACTGCTTATATAATAGCGGCAAGGGCTTTGTGGCCGAGCTTCAAAATAAAATGCGGGAACTTAAAGTTGGCAGAATTGCCACGCTCTCGGGGCGGTTTTACGCCATGGATCGCGACAATCGCTGGCCGCGGGTGGAAAAAGCGTATCGCGCTATGGCGGAAGGCGTGGCTGACCGGCAATCTGCGGATCCTTTGCAAGCTATCGAGGATTCCTATGCCGCCAAAGTATACGATGAGGAATTTGTCCCAACGGTTATCGCTGCCAATGGCAAGCCCTTGGCAACAGTCGCCGAGGGCGACGCGGCGATTTTCTTTAATTATCGTCCCGATCGCGCGCGCGAATTAACCCAAGCGTTTGTCATCCCGGGTTTTGATAAATTTGAGCGGGCCTACCTAAAGGACCTCTATTTTGTCACCATGATGGAGTATGAAAAAGATCTGCCGGCGGCGGTGGCTTACGAGCCGGTGGTGGTAAGAAACTGTTTGGCCGAAGCGGTGAGCAAAGCCGGCCTCAAACAATTCCATATCGCCGAAACCGAGAAGTACGCGCACGTTACCTTTTTTCTCAACGGCACGGTTGAAGAAGCCTTCCCGGGCGAAGAGCGAGCGCTGGTTCCTTCTCCGAAAGTCGCGAACTATGCCGAAGCGCCGGAAATGTCGGTGTACGAGATAACCAAGGAAGCGGCGAAGGCGATTGATAGTCAAAAGTATGACCTTATTGTAATGAATTTTGCCAGCCCCGATATGGTAGGCCATACCGGCAACATCGAAGCGACAATTTTAGCCTGCGAAGCGACGGACAAATGTTTAGGCGAGATAGTAAAGCACACCCTTGCCAATAAAGGGGTCGTTGTTGTAACAGCCGACCACGGCAACGCGGAAGAGGTGCTTAACTTGCAAACTGGAGAAATTGACAAAGAACATTCTACCAACCCGGTGCCGTTGCTCATTATCGGCAAGGATTTTCTGGGGCAGGCCGGGCCAAGCGGCGATCCGCCCGAGGGAGACTTAAGTCTTATGCCACCGGTGGGAGTATTAGCCGATGTGGCGCCGACGGTGCTTAAGCTTATGGGGCTGGAACAGCCGCCCGAGATGACCGGAAGGGCGTTGATTTAAAAGAATTAGAAAAGCATCTTGCCAAAACCCCCATATATGCTAATCTAATAGCAAAAGCAACTTAATCAAGCACTGTTAATATGTCCGAAAAACCCCGCCCGCCGCAAACAGAATTTCTAAAATCACCCCAACCAGAAACTGAAAATCTAGTTGAAATAACTGCTCTTCTGTCTAGCTTCATTGAAGCCGTTAACGCCTGCCGCCAAGCCGAAGCGGCGGTCGCGACCCTGCGCAATGGATTTTTTAGTTCATCGGAAAGAAAGAATATAGCGCAATTAGTAGAAGAAAAACGAGCCCTTATCACAGAAGCTGATCGCTCTCTTGCCGCATTACGCCAAGCCTACGCGGACATCTTTGCCCTGGCTGGAGATTTTAAAATAATCATTGATAGCTTGAGTATCATTCCGGGTCCTCATGCCCAAGACAAAGTATTAAAAACGAGTCTAGACCAGTGGCATCAAAAATCTAAGACTCCCGCCGCCCAACCGGCGCGCTATCTGAAACTTGCCCTCGACCAGGCCTTTTTCCCGTCCGAAGACAAGTCAGCCGGCCCCGAAGAGAGCGGTGGCCGCTTCAGCAAGCTTGAAACTGGTGAAGATAATCTCACTTCTGCCGATGTGGAAAAAGCCCAAGAAGTAATGAAACGCGCCACCCAGCTGGTAAGCAACCTCTCGGAACAAGTCCGGCAAAGACAAACAGAAAAAGCCCGACGCGAACAAGAAGCAATGGAGCGCGCCGAACAAATTATCAAAGCCGAAGCGGATCGGGCAGCCAAAGAAGCGTTCAAGCGATTTGCGGAAAGCGGCGAGCACCGGCTAATAGTGAGTGGCGCTCAAAACCCCTACCGCGAAGCCCTGCGAGGAAGCGGCCTGCCCAACATCGAACAACACCCGCTCGCGGCGGAGAAAAGAGACCTGGCTCTCGACCTGATCGAAATTCTAGGGTCCGATCAAGAATCCTATCGTTCCGCCGGCCTCACCGCCTGGGCCAAAGATGTGGCTAAATTTAATTGGAGCCAGTTAACTGCGGAAAAATTCAAAATTATCGAGCAAGAAATTGCCGATGGAGCCATACCAATCTTTATGCCTGGCAGACTTGTCCAGCTCGATACCACCGTGGAAGATTTTACCAAACGACTAAAGCCAACCTGGATTAAGGAAGGTGAGCAACAAGCAGTGGCAGACGCTTACCGGCGGGATTACTTTGCAAATCTTATCAAAGACAAGGCCACTGAATTAGTCAAAGACGTTCCCACGCGACCTTATCTATCATTGCAAAAACCAACCCAAAATCCCGAACCGCGCACTTGTAACAAAACCGTGCCAGAACAGCTGGAAGAATTTGCCAGCATTCAAAAGACAAGAGAATCTTCCGGAAAATCACCGGTCTATGTCACCAGCCCGGCCGAATACGCCGCCTTGCAAAAGCGGTTTACGGAGAGAGTATCAACTCTTTGTGAAACAAATAATCTAAAGCCAAACACGATTAATCCGCTCGATAGCAATACCTGGACTCGCTTCATCAGTTTAGCCGTTTCTTCTGTTGGCAGTGTGCCGAACGGCTACTTCAATCCGGGTGATCGCCAGCTCAACTTCAACTGGAGCAATGCTGGCAGTCGGCATTCCAGGACCGGTTTCCGTCTCTCGGTGAGGGAAGAATTTTAAGTCCTGCCTCCTCGGCAGGCAGGTTGCTGATTAAGATTTTTTCCACACCCCGCCGGTCAGGCGGGGTGTTCGGTTTGGTGAACGTCGGCAAGTTCAACGCCGACGAGGCTCAAACTCATGGGTATTGAACAGC
>CAZMYO010000006.1:0-19148 GCA_964570525.1 uncultured Gammaproteobacteria bacterium
TTAATTCAGGGAAAGCAATTAATCTCTATGATTAAAAAATTACAACGCATATTGGTTGCCTTAGTCGCGTTGCTTCTCCCGCTTACCCCACTCGTTGCTCTAGCCGCCTTTAACGACGTTACTACCGATGGAACCGCCAACATAGTATTGCCCGGTAACGGATTGACCTACAATTTGAAGACCAGTTTGGCTACCGAAACTTTCACTGTTAATGATAGTTCCATTGATTTCGCGATGAAAAGCGGGTCTATCATTGAGCTTACCTCGGCAAATCGCAGTTCATTCGCGATTACTACTGCCGGATCGTGTAGCACGCAAACCAGCTGTTCGGGCGTAGAATCGTATGCCTATGTAAGCTGTACCGAAACTCAAACGGTGAGGATCACTCCGGGTGTTGCCAACACCTGTGCAAGCGGCGGCGGCACTAGCAGCGGCGGCGGAACAAGCGGTGGTGGAGGCGGTGGTGGAGGAGGAAGTCCTGCTCCAGCAAAGCCTGCTACTCCAGCTACACCGGCGACACCCGCTGTCCCAACGGTAAGCCCGGCAATTCCAGCGACTCCTGCAACTCCGGCGACACCCGCCAAGCCAGCGACTCCTGTAAAAGTGAAAGACTTGGTTTCAGGATCGACAGGAAAACCAGTCAAAGACGTTCAGACAAAGCTCCAAACCCTTGGTTTCTTCCCAAAGAAGACCAAAGTAAATGGAATCTTTGGGCCAACTACTGCCAAAGCGGTAAAGGCTTTCCAAAAAGCCAATGGTCTTAAGCAAACTGGTAAGGTTGATGCGGCCACGAGAGCGAAGCTCAACAAATAGTTACTATCAAAAAAGAAATCCCCAGCTCGGGGATTTCTTTGATTTAAAACTCTATGTTCTCACTTGAAAAAATGACAGCAATCTGTTAGTATAGTTGGGTTGTTGTCTAACTCTGCAACTGTCATTTCGATCCGCCGGCTGGCGGAGCCGGCTGGCGGAGCCGGCTGGCGGAGAGAAATCTCTGTCCAATTGGCCAAAACAATGTGACAGAGATCCCTCCTACGGTCGGGATGACAAATAAAAATTTTATGAATATTCTTTATATTGGCGGGGGATTCGTGGGCGCCTGTTCGGCGGCGGTTTCAGCCGATAGCGGCCACCAAACGCTTGTGTTTGATATAGATGCAAAGAAAGTCGCCGCTTTAAGTTCCGGTGATAGAGATACCATTGAATCTTGTTTATTTGAAGATGGTCTGGGGGATCTGATCATCCGTAATAGCGAGCGTCTTACGTTTACCAGTGACTACCGCGAAGTGGAGAAATTTTTGGATACCTGCGACGCGGTGTTTATGTGTTTGCCGACCCCCGAAATTGGCGAAACTGGCGAGAGTGATTTGAGCTATTATTTTGATGCCGCTAAAAAATTAGCCAACAGTCTCACTCGGCGCAACGGTGGCCGGCAGGAAAACCGCGTTGTTATCGTCAATAAAAGCACCGTTCCCATTACCATGGTAGATCAGACTGCGGAGATAACGCAGGCTCTCGGGGTAAAAAATTATGGCATTGTTTCTAATCCAGAGTTTTTAGTGGAAGGAAAAGCGGTCGAAGGATCAATCCGGCCCGATCGAGTGGTGGTGGGGGCTTGGCGCGAGGAAGATTTTAAGGTAATGCGCCAAGTGTATGAGCGTTTTTATAATTCTTCCACCGTAAAATACGTGGAAGTGAACCCCAAAGAAGCCGCCGCCGGAAAACTTTTGGCAAATTTTTACTTGTTTAACAAGTTAGCTGTCTGTTTTGATGTTATTGGTAGAACCAGCGAAGCTTTTTCCGATCTCCAGTTTGAAAATATCCGAAAAATATTAACCACCGACCCCCGCATCGGCACCTGGGGACTTTACGACAGCCTTTACGCCGGTGGCAGCTGTTTTATTAAGGACGCCCGTTCCTTATCGCACCAGCTCCAGACTGCCGGTCAGAACGCTGTTCTAGTCAACGAAACTCATTTAGCCAATAAACGCCAGTTAGAATTATTCCTTGGTCGCGCTCAAGTCGAAGCCAAACTCGATTGGACAGGAAAAACCGTGGCTCTCTTAGGTTTGTCCTTTAAACAAGGCACCAATGATATACGAAACTCCCCGAGCATTGATATTACGCATTTTCTGCTTGAGAATCAAGTGAAAAAAATTCACCTTTTCGATCCAGTAGCCAATTCAAACTTTAAACAACTCTTTCCGGAGTCAGAGCAAATTCAGTACACAGTGGATGAGGTGGCGGCTCTTGAAAACGTGGACGTGATTATTGTTGCCACCGACTGGCCGCAGTTTAGAAGCCTGGCTGATACCCTGCTCAAAACTGATTTAGCCACCAAGCCTCTTTTGATGGACGGCCGCCGAATGTTTCAGCATCGCCATACTGACTTACAACAAGCTGGATTCGGTATTATTGCTGTGGGTTCACCTTTTATAAAAGGAGAATCTTCTAATCTTTAGTCTTTGAATCTTCAGTTATGTCACATTATTTAGTTACCGGCGGGGCCCCGCACCAATGTTATTTATAAAAAAATATATGAAATATTTGGTAACAGGTGGGGCGGGATTTATTGGAACAAATTTAGTTAAAAAATTGTTCGCGGACGGGCATTCTGTTACCGTACTTGATAATTACGCGGCTGGGAAAAAGGAAGAAAGAATACAGGCGGGTGTCACGTATGTGGAGGGAGATATACGAAATACCGCTGATCTGGATAAAGTTTGCGCTGGCGTTGACGGAATTTTTCATTTGGCGGCTTTACCTCGGGTAACTTTTTCCGTTGAACATCCTTGGGAAACGCACGATACCAATGTAAACGGCACGTTGCAGGTACTCTTGGCCGCAGAGCGCCATAAGATTAAGCGCGTCGTTTTTTCTTCTTCCTCGTCCACCTACGGCGCCCAAGAAAAAAAACTGCTCCGCGAAGACATGCCGAAGAAGCCGATTAGTCCCTACGCTTTGCATAAATTTGTAGGCGAACATTATTGCCGTTTATTCGCGGAATTGTATGGAGTAGAAACTGTTAGCTTAATTTATTTTAATATTTATGGGTCGTATTTTGATCCTAATGGAGCCTACGCTTTAGTCGTTGGTAAATTCTTAAAGCAGCTTAAAAACGGAGAGCCGATGACGGTTTGCGGCGACGGCAAATACTATCGTGATTACACCCATGTTGCGGATGTGGTGCGGGCTAATATTTTGGCTATGACCAATCCCAAAGTCGGGCATGGTGAGACGTTTAACATTGGCAATGGCACGCCGCACACAGTTAACGAGTTGGTCAAAATTATCGGCGGTAAATTTATTTTTGTTCCTGAACGACCGGGCGATGCTCGGTTTTCTGGGGCAGACAACAGTAAAGCCAAAAAAATTCTCGGCTGGAAACCCACGATCGGTTTAGAAGATGGAATCAAAGCGCTCAAGAAAGAGTGGGGGATACTATAAATATTTTGAGACTGAAGATTGTCCCGATCCCGACTAAGTCGGGATCGAGGATCCCGCTTTGGCGGGGAAGATTTAAAAAACCACCTCGACTTAGTCGGGATGGTTGATTAGCATCATTCGTGGACCTCAAGGCCATTCGTGAAATTACAATCTAGTCTACAACACTCACAAACTTTGCCATCTTTAGCTTGCCGTCAAACCGGCGGCGTTTGTGCTGTGAAAATTTGAGTTTGCCGTTGGCCACGGAGAAGAGGGTGTCATCTTTTCCCTTTTTGACATTTTCTCCGGGATGAAACCTGGTTCCGCGTTGGCGGATAATAATCATTCCCTTTTTAATTGTCTGTCCGTCGTGCATCTTGACGCCTAGACGCTGCGCGTTAGAATCGCGTCCCAGCCGCGTAGAGCCACCGGCTTTTTTATGCGACATAGTAAGTAGAATTATTGCCTTATTTAGGTAAAAACAGTATACTATAAAGTATCACACCTGTCAAGATCGGTTTGTAATTAGACATTAGAAATCAGACCTTTGTTATTTTCAAGCTATGTTTTACTCTCCAAAACTATATCTGCGCGACCCCTGGGTTAGCCTGCCACTCTTGGCATCCCTCGCTCTCCAGGCTGCCATGTGGTGGTATATCGTCTCTAAAATACCGCGAACCGGCGAGCAAATTTTTTTGCATTATAACATTATGTTCGGGATAGATTTGGTGGGGGAGTGGTGGAAAATTTTGTTTGCCCCAATTTCCGGCGCGGCGGTCTTGATAATCAATTACTTACTTTCCTTTACTCTTTACAGCGCCAACAGATTCTTGGCTCGATTGCTCGCGGTATTCACCACCTGTTTTGAAACTCTTTTGTTAATTGGAGCAGTACTCATCGTGCGGCTTAATATTTAGTTCTACGATTATGATCCGTGGAAACACTGCCGCCGCCAAAGCGGATAGAGTGTTCTTATTTTATATAATTTTGATCGTGCTGTTTGGTTTGGCGGCGCTCATGTCAGCCAGCACGCCAGCAGGTTTTAGCAAGTTCAACGACGCCTATTTTTTTGTAAAAAGACAAATTATCTTCGGCCTCATCCCCGGATTAATTTTATTTCTTATCACGGCTAAAGTTGATTATCATAATTGGCGAAAGTTAAGCTGGGCGTTGTATGGAATGTCCCTGATTTTGTTGGGCCTTGTATTCATGCCCCAGATTGGAGTCACCGCCAACTATTCCCGGAGCTGGTTGAGCTTCGGCGGCGTAAACTTTCAGCCTTCCGAATTTGCCAAGCTAGCTGCGGTCGTCATGTTAGCGCATCTCCTCACTTTAAAGAAATATAACTGGAGTGATTGGCAAACTAGCCTGTTGCCGATTTTAGCAATTCTCGCGCCGTCGCTTATATTAATCCTTCTACAGCCCGACGTGGGAACACTCTCCATACTGGTTGTTACCATTTTTATAATGCTCTATCTGGTTAAAGTACCAGGGCGCTATCTGTTTTTTTTGAGCCTTCTCGGTATTATCGCATCCATTATTCTCGTGCTAGCGGCGCCTTACCGAGCCAAACGCCTCACCACTTTTTTATATCCCGAGCTTGATCCCAAAGGCGTGGGGTATCAGGTAAACCAAGCTTTTTTGGCTGTGGGGTCTGGGGGTTTTTGGGGTCTTGGGTTCGGTCATTCCCGGCAGAAATTTCAATATTTACCGGAAGTTTCCGCCGATTCCATCTACGCGATTATCGCCGAGGAAAACGGTTTCTTGGTTTCGACTGGTCTCGTAGTTTTAATTTTGCTTATTGCTTGGCGCGGATTTAAAATTGCCAAATCCGCCCCGGATGAATTTGGCTGTTTACTGGTGAATGGAATCATGATATGGTTAGTGTGGCAATCTTTCCTAAATATCGGGGCCATGGTAGGGGCATTGCCCCTCACCGGCGTGCCACTGCCGTTTGTAAGCCACGGCGGTTCGGCGCTATCGGCCGCTTTGGCGGCGGTGGGAATCGTGGCCAATGTAAGCAAAACAACCAGATCTTAGGAAGTTACTTTTTTCTTTGTTCTTTATGCGGATTCTTGTTACCGGAGGCGCGGGGTTTATCGGCTCTAATTTTATACGCTATCTCATTAAAAAGTATCCAGAGTATGAGATTACCAATCTGGATTTATTAACGTACGCTGGCAATTTAGAAAATCTAAAGGAATTAAAACGAAACAAAAACTACTGTTTTGTAAAAGGCGATATTGCCGACAAAAAACTCATCAATAAATTGGTAAAAAAAACCGATCGCCTGGTTAATTTTGCCGCCGAAACGCACGTTGACCGTTCCATCGCCGATAGCTCGGCATTTATCCGTACTAATATCGTTGGCACGCACACGCTTCTTGAGGCGGCAAAAAATAATAGGGGCAAACGCTTCCATCAAGTTTCTACCGATGAGGTGTTTGGTGAACTTGGCCAAAATAACTCTCCCTTCAACGAACAAACTCCATATAATCCGAGGAGTCCATATAGCGCGTCCAAAGCCGGGGCCGATCATCTGGTGAGGGCATACTTTCACACTTACAATTTGCCAATTACCATTTCCAATTGTTCCAATAACTACGGTCCCTACCAGTTTCCCGAAAAACTCCACGCTCTCTTCATTACTAATTTAATTGAAGGTAAAAAAGTTCCTGTGTACGGCGATGGTCTACAGCGGCGAGACTGGCTATACGTGGAAGATCACTGCGAGGCGCTTGATAAAATTATCCACGGCGGTAAACCCGGAGAAACCTATTGCATTGGCGGAGATTCAGAAAAAACAAATTTAGAAATTACTCGAGCGATACTTAAATTTCTCGACAAAGACGAAAGTTTTATCGAACATGTTTCCGATCGTCCCGGCCACGATCGCCGCTACGCCATTGATTTTTCTAAAATTACGCGCGAACTCGGCTGGCAACCGCGCACTACCTTTGAGCAGGGGATGAAAAAGACGATAGAATGGTATAAAACCAACGAGCGCTGGTGGAAACCCCTCAAGCGTAAATCAGCGTAATCTTGTTTATAATCTGCGTCCCGATTTCCTTTCGAGGAAATCGCGGATCCTCGATTTTGCGCCATAGCAAAATCGGGATAATCTGTGTATGAAAATACTTATTATCGGCAATGGCTATCTAGGAAAACGCTGCCACGATGCTTGGCCGGATTCGGTTGTGGCGGAAGGACGCATTCACACGGTTGATGACGCACTTCTTCTTCTCAACAAACATAATCCCGACGCGGTTTTAAACGCCGCCGGCGTTGTGGGAAAACCAAACGTGGATTGGTGTGAAACGCACGAGCTTGAAACCGTTCGAGGCAATACTATTTTGCCGCTCTTAATCGCCGAAGCCTGCCGTGAGAAAAATGTTTATTTGTTCCATATTGGCACCGGCTGTGTTTATTACGGCTACGCTGCCGATCCCCGTGGTTGGAAAGAAACTGATCCGGCAAATCCCTCGGCCGTTTATACGCGCTGTAAATATGCCGCCGATCTCGCGCTTGCGACACTTCCCCTGGTCGGCATTGCCCGTATTCGCATGCCTATTGATTATTTTCCGGTAGCCGCCAATCTCATAGATAAATTAGCTTCTTACGCCAAAGTGGCTGATGTTATCAATAGCGCTACGGTGGTGGAAGACATGATTCAAGTTTTTCGCGAGCTTATAGAGAAACAAGCCGAAGGAATTTTTCATGTTACTAATCCCGGAGTCATTAGTCACCGGGAAATTATGGCGCTCTACGAGAAGCTGGTAGATCCAACGCATACGAATGAATGGATTAGTGATAAAGATTTGGTCATCCAAGGATTAGTCAAAAAGACTCGCTCTAACAACATTCTGCAATCAGAAAATCTTCCCCAATTTGGCATCACCATGCGTCCCATTCACGAAGCGGTGCGCGATACCATGGAGAAGTACGCGGCGTATAAGCGAAGCTTGAAAAAAAAATAATATGTCCGAGAACATTCTAAACAATCTTGCCGAAATAAAAAAGCTGGACTCCCAAAATATGCTGGGCAGCCTGGAGTCGTTGGGCTATCAAGTAGAAGAAATTCAAGGCAACGCCCAAAAGCTTAAATTGCCAGCCGCGTATAAAAATGTCAAAAATATTGTCGTACTTGGCATGGGCGGTTCCACGCTTGGCGCTCATGTCATCAAATCTCTTTTTTGGGGGGAGTTAAAAGTACCTCTGGAGATAATAAACGGGTACCACATTCCGAGGTTTGTGGATGCCAAAACACTCGTAATTGCTTCCAGCTATTCCGGCACGACCGAAGAGCCAATTGCCGCGCTGAAGGAAGCCGAAAAATGTAAGGCGAAACTCATGATTATTACTTCCGGCGGCACGCTCGCTGAACTTGCCAAGCGCAAAAAGATTCCCGCTTTAGTTTTTACGACAAAAAATAACCCCTGCGGTTCTCCTCGCATGGGTCTTGGTTATTCCATCATTGGCCAAATGATTTTGTTTTCTAAGGCCGGTCTTTTGCCGGTATCCGCTGCCGATCTGGATGCCTTTCAGCGCACGCTTGGTAAATATCAGCAACAATTTGGGGTGCGCGCTCTCGCAGATAAAAATTTAGCCAAACAAATTGCTCTCCAAACTAGGGGAAAGAGCGTTTGGTACGCGGGGGCGGAACACCTCTCTGGCAATGCCCACATTGCCGCCAACCAGATGAACGAAAACGCCAAGCGATTTGCCGGATTTTTTCTTATTCCCGAACTCAACCATCATTTAATGGAAGGAATGCTGCAGCCGAAGAGCAACAAAGACGCGCTTTTATTCGTACTCATTGAGTCGGGTTTATATGATAAGCGCGTTCAGAAACGTTTTGAGATAACCAAAAATATTTTGGGTAAAAATGGTATTCCCCACATGAGCTATGTTTGTCAGGAAAAAACGAAGCTGGGGCAGATGGGAGAGCTGTTGCTCTTAAGCAGTTACACGAGCTACTATTCGGCGCTTTTAGAAGGTATTGACCCAACCGCCATTCCGTTTGTTGATTTCTTTAAGGAACAACTTGATAAATGAAGCTATAAGTCTGTAAGCAGAGTAGGCAGATTAGGCACGCTTACTTGCTTACAAGCTTACTCTGCTTAATCTGCTGTACCATGGATCTTTCCGTTATCACCGTAACCTGGAATTCCGAAAAAACCATCGCCGAGCAAATCCGCTCGGTCATTTTAGGTTGTAAGGAAATTTCGTTTGAGCAATTTGTTGTTGATAACGGTTCCACCGATCAGACCACCGCTATCATTGAAAAAAATTTTTCTCATCTAAAACTCGTTAAAAAAAATATTAATACCGGTTTTAGCGCGGCGAATAACGAAGCCGCCGCGCAAAGTTCGGGAGAGTTTTTGCTCTTTCTGAATCCGGATATGCGCGTGGAAGAGGGGAGTTTGGACATTATGGCAGGCTGGATGCGGAGACACAGAGAGGTGGGAATAGCGAGTCCAAAGCTCGTAAATGAGCGGGGTGAATTTGAAGAACAAGGCAAGCCGCGGCGTTTTCCAGAATTGTGGGACCAGATCCTGGTTCTCCTTAAAATTCCCCATCTGTTTCCGCGCGTGCTCGATAAATATTTTTACAAAGATTTTAATCCCAATAAAGAACAAGAGGTAGATTCGGTGCGCGGCGCGTTTCTCCTCATGCGTCGAGAGCTTTACCAAAAATTGGGTTTTGCTTTTGATCCCCGTTATTTTATTTGGTTTGAAGACGTGGACACTTGTCGCGAAGCCAAGCGGTTGGGGTTCAAAGTTGTGTATACGCCTGTCGTGAGCTGCGTTGATCAGGTTGGCACCAGTTTTCGACAAAGAGGTTTTATTTGGAAACAGTGGCAATTTATCCGGAGTATGGCAAAATATTTTTGGAAGTGGGGTGGCTTGTCATTGCGAGGAGCGAAGCGACGCGGCAATCACTTGGATTAGAGCGCTCATTAGTTAGTTTATAAGCTAGGGGATCACCACGGCCTTCGGCCTCGTGATGACACATTAAAATATGTCTAAATTATCCGTCAACCTCGTCACCTGGAATAGCTCAAAATACCTCTTTTATTTATTCGATTCCCTGCGTAAACAAACCTATCGCGACTGGGAACTCTTGGTTATCGATAATTACTCTTCGGACGATACCCTTCAAATACTCAAAAAAGAGCTGAATAACTTTAGTGTTCAATGGAGAATTATTGAAAATAAAGAAAACAAAGGATTCGCCGGCGCTCACAATCAAGGTTTTAAAGAAACAGCCGGCGAGTACGCGCTCCTTCTTAACCCGGATATGGTCATAGCGCCCGATTGTTTTGAGAAACTGGTCGACTTCGCCGACCTTAACCCAGACGCCGCCGTAGTGGCCCCACGGCTCATGCGTTGGGATTTTAGCAAGGCTCCAACTGACGCGGCATGCACTAATATAATTGATTCGTTAGGATTAAAATTATTAAGAAGTAGGCGAGTGGTAGAAATTGGAGCCGGGGAGGAGTGGGCAAGTAAAACCGAGTCGGCACTGGAAGTTTTTGGTGTTTCCGGTACCATGCCGCTTTTCCGTCGTTCTATCCTGGAGGCCGTACAATTTTCCGATGGGAGCATTTTCGATGAAACTTATCATTCTTACAAGGAAGATGTGGATTTAGCCTTCCGATTGCGCTCCGCTGGTTACAGAGCCCATGTGGTGCCATCGGTCGTTGCTTACCACGATCGCTCTGCAGTGGGGTCGAGTGATCTAAGTGATCTGGCGGCAGTCGAAAACAAGACCCAGCAAGCAGGGTTTATCAAATACCATAGCTATAAAAATCATTTGGCGACACTCTACAAAAACGAGTATTGGCAGAACTTTCTTCTTGATTTTCCTTGGATTATATGGTATGAAACCAAGAAGCTGATCTACTTCCTGCTGTTTGATCGGCCGGTCTTGGCTGGCCTTAAAGAGATTTGGCTGAAGAGAGCGGAATTAAAAGCTAAAAGATTAAAGATTAAAAATACCAGAAAAATTGAATGGAGGGAGTTGCGAAAGTGGTGGAGGTAAGAAAACGATATGAAAGACATCAACATCGTATTCCTTAATTATTTCTCCCGGGAGGACATTCTCCGCGCGGTTGAATCCACGGTGAAAGATATTGCCGCCGGGCCAAACAGCGTCCAGCTTACGGTTGTAGATAATTCCAACAACGAAGATAGCCTGGGAAAATATTTATACCAAAAATTTCCCCAAGTTAAATATATCAATACCCGGAAAAATATTGGTTTTGGACGGGGAAACGCCTTGGGGTTTCAAGCTACGCCCGCGCGTTATTATTTTGCTTTGAACCGCGACACCATCATTCCGGAAAATTCGCGCACCATCGAACGTTTAGTTAATTTTATGGACGCGCACCCTAAGATCGGCTGCATCGGCCCCAAGCTCGTGAATATGGACGAAACCATTCAATATGCCTGCTACCGTTTTGATCTTCCTTCTATCCTTATAAAGCCCCTCAAACAAATCAACTGGGACGAGCGTTACCGCTGGGTGAAGAAGTATACCGATCGGCTCCTCATGAAAGATTTTGATCATAACGAAACGAGACCAGTCGACTGGGTGCTTGGCGCCGCTATGATGGTGCGCCAGGAAGTAGTAAATGAAATTGGTTGGTTTGACGAGCGTTATTTTATGTATTTGGAGGATTGCGACTGGTGTAAAGCCATGTGGGAAAAGGGCTGGCCGGTGTACTACGTTCACGATATCATTATCAAACATCGCTACGCCCGGGATTCGGCGAAAGTCCCCGGCCTCTTTCGGGCGCTTATTAAAAACAAACTCGCGCGCATCCATTTGGCGAGCTGGCTCAAGTATATGTGGAAATGGCGCGGAACTCACAAATATTATGTCCAGTAATTTCGAGCCAGCCGTACTTCCCAAAGTAGCCATTATTTATTTGTCGTATCACTCGGAGCCATATTGGAACCTAGTGTTGCCGGCTTTAGAGAAACTTGATTATCCCAAAGATCGCCTGGAACTTATTATCGTAGACAATGTTCATCCGGAGCATGGTTCATCCAGCGTATTTTTGGAGAAGGAGATTCTGCCGTTATCGGGAAATAGTTTACCGCTAATCACTCTACTTACTCAAAATACCAATCTTGGCTTTGCTAAAGGCAACAGCGTCGGCATGCAAAAAGCGCTGGAGCACGGCTCCTCGTACGTATATCTTCATAATCAAGATGGATTCATGGATTCGGAGTGCCTGCGTCATTTGGTGGAAGCTATGGAGGAAGATAAAACCATCGGCGCCGCGCAGTCGCTCGTCATGCTCTATCCGGAGATCGAGCTCATCAACAGCGCCGGCAACGCTCTCAATTATCTCGGGTTCGGTTATTGTAATTATTATAAAAAAAGAAAAGCCGATGTTACGTTCCGTGAAATCACGGACATTGGCTACGCGAGCGGCGCCTCGCTACTACTGCGAGCCGACCTCGTTCAAAAGCACGGCGGCTTGGACGAAGATTTTATAAGCTATCACGAAGACCTGGAATATTCGCTGCGTTTAAAATCTTTGGGTTATAAAATTAAATTGGTAAGTGCGGCGGTTTTTTTTCACGAGTACAGCTTCAATCGTAACAAAGATAAATATTATTTAATGGAGCGCAACCGTTTTGCCACGCTTCTTTTGTACTATAAATGGGGGACATTACTCCTCATTTTGCCGATGGCTTTGCTTATGGAAATCGGACTGCTCTTTTTTTCCGCGAGGCAAGGCTGGCTGAAAGAAAAACTGCGCTCCTACAAATATTGGTTGAAAACCTCTCACTGGCAACACTGGCTGCAGAAGCGAAAATTTATTCAAAAGCAGCGAATTATTTCTGATAGAAAACTTCTTGACAGCGCCGTTGGCACAGTTGAGTTTGGGGAGGAGAACATAACCAATCCGGTACTTAAACATATCGCCAACCCGCTTATGCGGATATATTGGTTGATTGTTAAAAACGTTATGATTTGGTAAAATACTGGTTCGTATGCCCATTAAAAAAGCCATCCTCACCGGTGGGGGGCGAGCTACGCGTCTCCGGCCCATCACCACCACTATCAATAAACACTTAATTCCGCTGGCTAACCAGCCGATGATTTTTTACGCTATTCAAAAAGCGGTTGAGGCCGGTATCACGGAAATTTTTATCAACACCAATCCGGAAGAAACAGAACTCCCAAAAGTGGTGGGAGACGGCAGTCGCTGGGGAGTAACCATAAAATATTTTGTTCAGGAAGGCGGACCGCAAGGAATCGCGCATGTGGTAAAATGCGCCGAAAAATTTATCGGTAGTGATCCGTTTTTGTTTTACTTGTCGGATAACATTATTCTTGGCAGTCTCCGGCCGCTGCTTCAGGAATTTGAGGAGCAAAAGTATGATTGTTTATTGGCTTTTTCTAAAGTATCGGATCCAGAACGTTTTGGCGTGCCTGTTTTTGACGCTGAACGGAAACTAGTGGACGTGGTTGAAAAGCCGGCGAATCCTCCCAACAATTTAGCAGTTACCGGCATTTATCTATACGGCCCAAAAGTTTTTTTTGAGGCGTTTGACCACATCCAAAAAAGCGCGCGGGGAGAGTTCGAAATCTCCGACATCCATTCGTATTTTTTAAAAAATGGGTTTACCGTGGGCTGGAAAGAAATTACCGGCTGGTGGAAGGACACCGGCAAACCAAGCGATTTGATAGCGGCCAACAAGCTCCTCCTCGATGAACTGCCGCCGGAAAAATTTCAGCTTCATGAAAGCGAAGGCAGGGCGGCTCTCCAAGGCAATGTTCATATCGGCAAAGGCACCGCAATTGGTAATAACGTAAAACTCACGGGGCCGGTGCTTATTGGAGAAGACTGCGTGCTTGACAACTGTATCGTCGGGCCGTATGTTACCGTTGGAGTTGGTACTACCATAAAAAATGCTCACATCGAAGATTCTATCATTTTTTCTCGCTGCACCATTGAATCACCACTTAAAATTTATGGTAGTATCGTTGGCGAGCGAGCGGTAATTGTTCCTAACAATAGTGACGATCACCACCGTCTTATTCTTGGTGACTACACCATAATTGAAACTTGAAGCTATATGTCAAAAATTCTATCAAAGTTTAGTAGTCGCGCGCCCAAGAAGTCGCCCATTGGAACTTATCGAGTGGCTATCATCTCACTTCCGGAGGAATGTGATTGGGAGGAATATTTACCTGTTGAAATTCAGTATATTTTTAAGCACTTTCCGTCCTATAAAGAAAAAATTCGGCAGATTTTAGCCGAAGGCAAGGCGATTGGCGTGCGCACTGTACTCCGCACTCCAGAAAACATTCTCAAAGCGGTACATACAATCAGTGTTCATAGTCAGAAAAATTATATTGTTACTTGGTTACCGAAGTTACTTCGTGACAAGCACTATCCAGTAGTGAGTGATGAGGATAGGGCACAGGCAAAGAGACACGGTGAAGATTTGGATCAAGCCGTTGAAACTATCGTGCGTGACCGGTTACGTTTTAAGCGATTAGTATTGATTGACGAAGAAAATATCGGTATTAAGCCAGAGGAGCAGATGCTTATGACTGAGCTTAGCGAGCTTTTATACCCCCTCCAGGTGGATTATGCCGTCTTCCGGGTGATTGCGGATAATGCCCACGAGCGCACCGAAATCGCTCAATCCATCATTAAGGCATTGCTAGTAGTCGGTCCGATTGCCCATGTTTTAGAAAAATTTGCAGCTGGAATCGGAAAGGTTTTTGCCGCTTCGGCCGACGATATTCTTGGTGAATCTGCTGAGCTTATGGCTCTGCGCGGTTCTGGCTTTAGCTGGAAAGAACTTATCAAGCGTTCTAGGATTCTTATCCCGGTCTTTGCGGTTGCGAGCTATGGAGCTTACCAGGTCCACGGTCTTTTAGAGAGGGGACATTTGGTTTCGGGAGGTATTGTCTTTGGTTTTTCGGCAGTAGCCCTATCTCTCACTACGGCCATCCAATCACTCTTTATGTATAGAAAAAATTTAGTAAAGCTAATCAAGGAACAAAAGATTACCAACTTACCAAACTCTTGGGCGATTACTAAAATGGCCTTAATTCAGGATTTTACCAATCCTGCGCGTCTAGGACTTTTTATTGGTGCCGCCGGCGCCCCGATCATGGGTATTATCGGATCAGTCTTAGGGGTGATGCAAAATGGGTGGGCACTGGCTGCTATTGGTTCGACCGAGTCAATTGTGGCCGGGCTTACTGTCATTTTTGCCAGCACGATTAACGAACGCCGTTTCCAGAAAAAATTGCAAACTTTCGAGCCTCCTAAAAGGTAGAGTTTTATTTTAAGAGAAACTCCTTCAAGTCTGTAAAGTTATTTTCTATCAGTACCGCCTTTTTTTTACGCTTCAAATAACCTCCAAGCCTTTCCGGCATCGGGACCTTGGCGTGGATGGCCTCCGTGACAATATCGCCGAACTTCGCGGGGTGGGCGGTTTCAATAAACACTCCCATGCGATTTGGATAATTTTTTTGATAATGCCTAAGGCCAAGATAGGCAACCGCTCCATGCGGATCCATGATGTAGTTATATTTTTTGTACACTTCGAGCATTGCTCCCCGCGTTTCTTGATCGGAAAAACTTACCCCAAACACATCCTGCTTCATCTTGGTCGCGTCATGGTCGTATAACTCCAACATTCGAACAAAGTTGCTCGGGTTCCCCACATCCATGGCATTGGAAATGGTTGAGAACGATGCTTTGGGTTCAAAATTTCCGGTTTCTAAATAGTGGGGGACGACATCATTCCGGTTTGTCGCCGCGATGAATTTGCTAATCGGCGCTCCCATTCTTTTAGCGATAAGGCCGGCCGTAAGATTTCCAAAATTTCCGCTTGGCACCGAAACGACTATGGGCAATTCTTTTTTTTGAAGTTGGGCGGAAAGATAAACATAATAAAACGATTGCGGCAAGAGTCGCGCGATATTGATGGAGTTGGCCGAAGCGAGCGAGCGTTTTTGTTGGACAGCATTATCAAGAAAAGCTTCTTTTACCAGTTTTTGGCAATCATCAAAAGTGCCTTTTACTTCGAGCGCGGTAATATTCTTGCCCATCGTGGTTAGTTGTTTTTCTTGAATATTACTTACTTTGCCGCTGGGGTAGAGAATGATGACGTTGATCCCCGGGACATCCAAGAATCCGTGCGCGACAGCGCTTCCCGTGTCCCCGGATGTTGCGACCAGTATCGTAACCTCTTTTTGCGATTGCTTGGCGAAGTAGGCGATCAAGCGCGCCATAAAGCGCGCCGCGAAATCTTTAAAAGCAAGCGTTGGCCCGTGGAACAACTCCATTACATGCACGTTTTTATCGAGCTCGATAATTGGTACGGGAAAATTGAAGGCCTCGACTACAATTGAAGAGAATACATCCCGCGGAACATCTGGAAGAAAGAATTCCTTACCCACCTCAAGAGCGATTTCCTGGAACGACATCAAGTTCATCCGCGCGAGGAAAGCTTGGGGTAATTTCGGAATCGCTCTTGGCATATAAAGCCCGCCATCGGGCGCCAGCCCGCGCATTACCGCCGCGGCGAGCCCGATGTTTGGGCTCTGTTGTTTGGTGCTATAAAATAGCATATGTCGAAAATCCTGAACGACGTGCGAACCTATTACGAACGGAATTTTTAAAGGGGAATTAAGGTGTAGGGGCTTGTTCGCCGAGGGGGTGTTGTTTCGTGCCCCGCGATCGGGGCGCGCCGCCGTTGGGATAAAAGGCAAAGGATGAAATATGGGTATAAAGTACCAGATCTAAAGTGTGTTGGCAAGCAGGGCAACGTATGGACATCCGAAGATAAGTACGGTAGACTATACCTGTCGCTCACGCGAATAATTTTTAATAGCGCACCTATGGATCTGCTTAAAAATAATAACACCTTGGGAGAGTTGGAATCAGAAATTATGGAGATTATCTGGCGCTCTCCCCAAAGTTCCGTGCGAACAGTTTTAACCCAGCTAGAAAAAAAACGGAAAGTTGCCTATAGCACGATTATGACAGTTATGACGCGGCTCTATGATAAGGGCGTGTTGCGGCGGGAGCTCGATGCGAGCGGAGTATTTTGGTATCGTTCGGTGCAGGATAAGCAACATTTTCTCGCGTCGGCTTCAAAAAAAATAATTAACCGCTTAATTAGGGAGTTCGGCGATATTGCCATTGCTCAATTTATTGATGTGATTGAAAGCGGCGACTCAAAAAGAAAAACCCGCTGGCATAAAAAATTGAGAAAAATAAAATGAGCGCCACCTTAGCAACCAAAGCCAATTCTATTTTTTACCAAGCCACTGTTCTGGGCGCTCTTTTTTTTCTCGGGCTGATATTTTTGGGTGTCAAGACCTACCCGCAATTTATTATCATAAAACAAAATGTAATCAGCCAAATAGAAACAGTCTGTGGTTGTACCAATCCGGCAATCTGGAGTAGTCACCCACTGCGATCGGCTGGTGTGATGCTGGTGGGACTGTTTTTATTTATATTTTTTACGGTTGTCGTTATTCAGCTCTGGCGATTCGTGAAATCAACCACTCAATTTATTCGACAGAATTTGAAAAATGTTACCCCTCACATTTCTCCTAAATTAGAGAAAGCAGCGCGGATATTGGAGCTTGATAAACGCGTGCGGGAAGTGAGCAGCGCCAATCCTTTAGTATTCTGCTATGGTTTTTTTGCGCCGCGAATCTGCATATCATCGGCCTTAGTCGAGCGTCTAGGCGACAAAGAATTGTTGGCTGTTCTTTCTCACGAACAACATCACGTCATAACTCATGAACCGATCAAAATGCTCCTTGTTAAATTATTAAGTAGAAGCCTGTGGTTTATTCCGTGGTTTAACCTCCTCGCCAAAAAATACTTCACGTATGCCGAACTAGCCGCCGATGAATATGCCACGGGGCAGCTCCGGGACAAAGCGTCTCTCGCCCGCGCGTTAGATACTATTATCTCCTGGGGCAGTAAGATTACCGCCCGAGACTCCTTAGCGCTCTCTTGGTTTGAAACAGTTACCGAAGAGCGCATTAATAAACTGGTTGATGATCGCTATCTTCCTCGCTTTACTATTTTTACTTTCCGGTCGGTAGCCAGCAGTCTGGCTTTGGGGTTCATGGTGTTCTTCTCGCGTCCACTTTTTACTAATTCTCAAATTATTATAACCCAGGGCGCTCCAGGCTCGTGCGCGCGGGCCGCTATCCACACCGTCGCCGATGCCCAGGAACAATGCGTGGCGCATACTATTCAGGCAATCGAATCCGAACAAAAATTATATTCTACGGATGCCGGAGCGAAATTAAAGAATTATTCGGCAACTGTGGATAACTAAGATTTGACATTCTTCTCGGTGTCTACTACAGTATGTAGTAGCTAAGTTTTTTAAAAACAATTTTTCACTCATTAACTAACTCCAAAATATATGGACACTCCAGAGACGAACATGGGAGGGGCCGCGGCACCGAGCAATACCATAGTGTTGCGCATCCCCAAACTTAATCTTCAGGCCGGCCTGCTGGGCCTGGTCGCTGTGATTACCGTATTTCAAACGGTGCAGTTGTTTCGTATCAGTAGTCGGGCGAGCAGCGCTTCAGCACAAGCTTCTTCCGTACGTTCTAATACTGCTCCTTCTTCGCCAGGCAGCGGGGCAAACGCCGCCGCTCCGCAATCCATGGTCGGTGGCTGCTAGTTAATTGAGGGGTCGTGCATAAAATTCGCTAACCCCATGTCGTGGCTCAATTATTTTGTTGAAGTCTTAAATTATGACTGAAAAAAAATTTGCTTCATTTCCTGATGACCCAGATTTTGATTCTGGATCGGCTGCTCCTAAACCGGCGCAAACGCTCGAGAGGACTGTGCCTTGGCCAAAGTATTTTTTAATCGCTGCTCTCAGCGCCTCGATTATTGGCGCTCTCTTGGCCTCCAAGACACTATTTGGCATTGATAAAAAAATCACCACCGCCAAAGAAGCGACTCGTCCGGCTACGATTAGCCTGATTAAAATTACCGCCCCGGCCTGTGCCGATTGTTTTGCGGTTGATGACGCGGTCGCTAATTTGAAAACCCAAAATGTGGCCGTGGCCGAAGAACGCGCGTTGGCTTTTGATTCCCCCGAAGCGCAGGCGCTTATTCAAAAATTAGGGATTAAAAAGGTTCCTGCCTATGTTGCGACTGGTGAAATAACCAAGCCGAGTCTCGCTAATTTTATTAAAGATAATGGCGAAATAAAAGATAATACGTTTATTTTTAAAAAAGTAACGCCGGTTTTTATTGATCCGATAACTAAACAAGAATTGGGGCTCGTCCGCGTTACGTATCTGACTGATCCGACTTGTCGGGTGTGCCTTAAGCCGCAAGTGTTGATGCAATCGTTAAGCCGAGCCGGAGTACGGGCGGCAGCGAGCACCGAAGTAGCGTGGAATACATCGGCCGGGCAAAAAATTATTAGCCAATACAAAATTAAAAGTATTCCAACCCTCATCCTGTCTTCGGATTTGGGTTATTACGATGCGATCAAGGCTGCCTGGTCGCAAAGAATCGGCACGATTGAATCCGATGGCTCATATGTGGCTAGGCAACTTCCTTTCCCATATCGCGACGTGCCAACCAATAAAATTATCGGACTGGTGGATGTCGTCTATCTCACTGACAATTCGTGTAAGGAATGCTATAAACCCCAAGATGTTCATAAAAATATTTTAAC
>CAZMYO010000007.1:0-63917 GCA_964570525.1 uncultured Gammaproteobacteria bacterium
TTAAAAATTTTTCTTTTCCCAAAAGCAGAATCGCCAACTGATTTTTTCGCCCAAAATTCAATACCAATTGGCCGCCGAGCGAAGCGAGACGAACCCTGTGGATTTGACATTTCCCTTGTTGTGGACCTGGCGAGAATCGAACTCGCGTTTCAGCAATGCGAATGCTATGTACTGCCACTGTACTACAGGCCCATTATTAGTCGAAAGTTGAAAGTCCATAAAGTCTGTAAAGTCGAACTTTTGACTTTAGGGACTTTATGACTTTATAGACTCCGTGTCGTGCCCCCAGCACGAATCGAACGCACATCTGTCCCTTAGGATGGGAATGTTCTATCCATTGAACTATGGGGGCAGGATTCTCCGCATTGTATATAAAAAATTAGTTTCTGGCAAGCCCAGATCCTTGCTCATTTAGTATACTTATATTACACTTGGGGGGCATTGTCCTCCCCTTACTAAGGGGAGGCTGGGAAGGGGTCTTAACGAAGACCTCCCCTCGCCCCTCCTTGATAAGGAGGGGACAAATATAACCTGACTACCTCTATGCAACCTATCATACTTATTATACTAGCTATCTTGCTCGTTGTCGTCCTTGGCTTTCTTGTTGCCCTCTACCAAAAACTTCAGCGCGCCGAACAGCCTAAACAAGGCGAGCAAAATCTATTTTTAATGATGCAAAATCAGATTCAGGAATTACAAAGAGTTATTGACCAAAAAATTACCGATACCAACAAGGCGATGGGAGAAACTCAACAAAATCTGAATAAAACTATCCAAAACCAATTTGGCCAGAGCATGAAAATTATTGCCGATGTAACGCAAGAGCTCACCAGCCTCAAAGAGACCAATAAGCAGGTGGTGGGTTTTACGGAACAGCTGCAAAATTTGCAAGATACCCTCCAAAACTCCAAACAACGCGGAGTTCTGGGAGAATATTTTTTAGAGAATGTTTTAAAAAATGTATTTCCGGCGGGCAACTATCAAATGCAATACAAGTTCGATGATGGTGACATTGTGGACGCGGTGGTATTCGTAAAAGACAAAATTATTCCCATCGATTCCAAGTTTAGTTTAGAAAACTATAACCGCGCCATTCAGGAGAAAGACCCGGCGCGTAAAGAAGAGCTGGAAAAAATGTTTAAATTGGATTTAAAAAAACGCATTGATGAAACCAGCAAATACATCAAACCCAAAGAAAACACCATGGATTTTGCCTTTATGTTCATTCCGGCCGAAGGCATTTACTATGATCTTATCATTAACCAAGAAGGCCCGCTTAAAACCAACACGCACGCTCTTATTGAATACGCCTTTAAGGAAAAACGGGTTATTATTGTCTCGCCGACTTCGTTTCTCGCTTATCTCCAAACCGTAATGCAGGGGCTCCGCGCTTTACAAATTGAGGATTCAGCCAAAGAAATTAGAAAGCGCGTGGAAGATTTGGGAAAACATATTGTGGCCTATGAAGAATATTACAAAAAACTGGGCGGCCATCTTTCTACTACCGTGAACACATATAATCTGGCCTACAAAGAACTTGGCAAGATTGATAAGGATGTGGTGCGAATTACGGATGGCGAGAAGCGGATAGAACCGGTCCAAATTGAGCGGCCAAATCTTGAAGACGAGGACTAATTGACAAAAATTCAATCCAGTGCTATTTTATCACTACCCAATTTTGGGAAGACAACGAACGCAGGAGGAAACCGTGTCGACAAATAAATGGCTCAAAGCAGCCGAAAAGTATCGAATCAAGCAAGAAGACATCTCGGCAGAAAAGATCGCTCGCGCCCTCACAAACTTCCTCAATAACGCAGAAGGTATGGCCGCTCTCGCGTTGCTAGCTGCAAGCAAACAGCAATTGTTCCTTGCCAGGAAATTCGATGCCAGGAAATCCGATGTAACTGTAGAATATTACCTGACGGGAGATGGTCTTGTCGCAAGAGGGTTGTGCGGGGGCAGTGTGGACTCTACAGAAGCGGCGGCAAAAGCGGCGAATATTGCTGAGATAGTTCATCAAAACCACGACACTGCCAACAAATTCCTCGAGGGTATACGCAAGCAGCTCAACAAGATCGCTGCCGCAGCGTTTAACGACGTATAATGCGGCAACGCAAAATGACGGCACCCCTCCTACGGGGTGCCATTCTTATTTCTGTGCCCTAACCGGCCCGGCCGCTTGACTTTTTCTCTAAAGTAAGTTAGTATATTCTCACTATAAACCGCTCTCATCCATGTACGAAATACGAAAGCTGCTAAATCTACGAAAAAGTAACGATCGGATTAGTTGGATTTCGTAATTTCGTATCGGTTCGTATATTCGTACATACCAACGGAAATAATCTTACTACTAACTGCATCAGTTATGCCCAATAAACAAGCTGGTAAAAAAGCTCTGCGCCAAAGTAAAAAACACGCGGCAGCCAACAAAATACGGCGCGACGCTTTTCGTGAAACCATCAAAAAAACCCTGAAAGCTGTTTCGCCCGACGAGGCCCTGAAATTCGCCCGTGAAGCGCAACAGGCCCTGGATAAAGCCGCCAAAGCCGGCACCATCAAAAAGAATACCGCGGCCCGAAGGCTTTCTCGCCTTATGAAAAAGGTCCACGCGATGACAAAAGCCTAAAGAATAACTATCATAAAAAACTCACCTTAAAGGGTGAATTTTTTATTTTGAATCGCGGGTCGTGCTGGTCAAATCTTTTTTAAAAACTGGGATACACACCCCTACCCCTCTTTTTAGAGGGGAATTCGAATTGACCGGCGCTAAATACTCCCAACAAATAAATCGATCAGGAGTGACTGATCAGCCTGGCCGGTTTTTGTCTTAATATCAATATCAAGCAGGCGCTCGTACATTTGCTCAATTTTCCGGAGCGGATAGCGCTTGGCAATTGCCATATTTTTTCTGGCCACAAACGGGTGGATGCCTAATTTTTTAGCCAGAATTTCACTGGAGACGGAGCCTTCCCGCTCCAGGGCATCGGCCATTTCCAAAATAATTCTAAATTGCCATACCAGCAAACCAAACAAGCGCGACTCTTCTTCGCCCTGGCGGCGCTGTTCTTCTAATAATTTAAAGGCCAGCTTGTGGTTGCCGGCAACAATCGCGTCAACCATGTTAAAAGCATTGTCATCCACCTTCTCTTCCAAAAAAAGCTGGACAGCGGCAAAAGTAATAGCGCCGTTTCTCTGGTACGCAACTAGCTGATCGATGGTTGAATTTAAAAACCAGAGATCGTGTCCGCCGTTTTGGCAAAGATACGCGAGGGCTTGGTCTTCAATTTTTCCACCGCGCCCCTCGACTTCATTCTTTACCCAAGCCGATAATTTCGCTCCGGTAAGCGGGGCGAATTCCTGCGCGTACTTTTCTTTCGCCAAAATTCCTTGGAGCTCTTTGGCTTCTTTAACTTTACTCAAAGCCTCGCCCTGCCAAAAAATAATAATATTGCTCTCCGGCAGGCGATGGTTTTTAACGCGATCGGCAAGTTCTTGAAGCAGTTCTTTGTCGCTACTCGCTAAAACGTTATTCACAACCACCAAACGCCGCTCGGCCAAAAAAGGCGCGGCGACCATCTCACTCAAAATCCGCCCCGCTTTTTCTTTTTGCCCGTCTAGCAAAACCACGTTGTAGCCTTGCGGGTCGCGGTCGCGTTTGAACTTTTCAATAGATTGTCTAAGATACTGGCGGCTACGGAAAGTGTCGGCGCCGTGGAGAAAGATGATCATAGCGTACTATAATATCTACTGTAGTCATTCTTACATCATAGTACTGTTTCGAGGGAGGAAAATCAACCCCGCACCAGACGCTTCATGTCGGTGCGTGGCGAGCTTAAAAAGAAAAGGCCCTCGAGCGAACGCACCGAAATGTGAACGCCCGAGGGCCCAAGTGACCAGACGAGAGAGTGCCGAGCGACCTAGCTTTCCAGCTCCGCCACCCCCAGGAGGAAGAACCCGATGAAAATATGCGCGACCTCGTCGGATAGCAGAACCACGAAAGCGTTCTTCCCCGTGTTCCTTTGGGGAAGCAGGCTCCTGGCCAGCGCTTTTACTTTTCCCGGGTTATTATAGAGCACCAGACGTTCCTCCTCGGTGAGAAGGCCGCGGAGCATCTCCACAAAGCCAATTTCTGCTGGATTGCGATGTGCCATGGCAAACCCTCCTTTGTTAGAATAACATTCATTTATATTATATTTCAGGAGTTTTGTCAAGTGCTCGGCCTATGCTATACTTACGGCATATTTCTGTTTTTCAACCTATGACTTCAGAACCACTCCACACCGATATTGCCATCCTCGGCGCCGGTATTGGCGGATTTGAAACTTTTCGCACGCTCGCGAAGCTCCTCAAAAGGCATGGCATCAATAAAACTATCACGATCATTGATCACAACGATTATTTTACCTTTACCCCGCTCCTCCATGAGGTAGCCTCCGGAGTAGTGGAGCCCAGCCACGCCGCCTTGCCGCTCCGAGAAATTATTTCCGGCACTCCGCATCGTTTTTTCAACGCTTCCGTTAAAAAAGTCTTTCCCGAAAAAAAACTTATTACCACCGATCGTGGCGATATCTCATACGATTATTGCGTAGTTGGAATCGGGAGCGGAGTAAATTATTATGGCCTTACGGGCGCGGAACAATTTTCCTTTAACGTCCGCACCCTGCCGGAGGCGACTCGTCTTCAAGAAGAGCTGGTGCGTAAACTGGAAAACAATGAAAAAAATATTGACCTGGTAGTGGTTGGCGGCGGCTTTAGCGGTGTTGAGGTGGCCGGACAGCTAGCCCACTTGGCTCGACACAGCCTAAAAAAACTCTACCCCCAATCCAGCCTTACCGTAAGCCTGGTCCAAAATGAGGCAACGCTTGTTTCTACGCTTCCCCCTCGAGCCCAACAACTAGTAACCCGGCGGCTTAAAAAAATGAATGTGCGTATTTTTTTAAATAGCGCGGTAAAAGAAGTTACCGGCACAAACATCGCTTTGGCCGATGGCAAAACTATTCCGAGTACCATGACTATCTGGTGCGCCGGAGTTAAAAATGTCGGTGAATACATTTTAGACCCGAGTTATTGCGACCAGGGCCGGTTTCCGGTTACACAATATTTGAATCAGGCTAAGGCCCCCGATCTTTACGGCGTCGGTGATATTATTCGCGGACAAAATATTGACAGCGCCATTCTTTACCCGCAATTAGGCGAGGCCGCTCATGCCGAGGGCAAATACGTGGCGCGCCACATTATCGCCAGCATAAGAAAGAAGAGTGTCGCTCCGTTTTATTTTAAATCCAAGGGGATGCTTATGCCGATTGGCGAACGCTATGGCGTGGCGGTAATTGGCCCCGTCGTATTCGGCGGCCTGTTTGCCTGGTGGCTTCGCCGCACGGCCTATCTTCTCTTTATGCCCGGACTGCTCTTGAAACTTAAAATTGTATTTGATTGGACATTGCGCTTGCTCGGCTTTAGGGATATAATGTACGTAGGAAAGAAACAAAGATAATTTATTCTTAACATTGCATTCTATGTGCAAAAGTTCGTGTGCTCACCCCACGATGAAAGCTGTCGGCCTTCTCGCTCTGCGACTGGCGATCGGTTTTATTTTCATCATGATGGGTTACGGCAAACTTGGCCCCAACCACGCGGGTACGGTTGGGATGTTCACCAGCCTTAAATTCCCCGCACCGGCATTCTGGACCAACTTAGTAGGCGTAGCTGAACTCCTTGGCGGCGTCATGGTTCTCCTCGGCGTCTACGTGCGCTATGCGGCCACCTGGCTAGCGATAGTCATAATAGTGGCTTTGCTCTCGGTGCATTGGGGCGGCCCGCTATTTGGCTACTTCCTGCCGGTGGCGGTCTTAGGTGGGTGCCTGGCTCTTATGGGCGCGGGCGCCGGCCGTTGGCGGCTGGTAAAAACACAGTGCCATTGCCCCGGTTGCCAAGCGATGGCAGGTGATATGGGTGGCGGTTGCGGCGGGAGTTGTGGCGGAAGCTGTGGCGGGTCATGTGGCGCTCCAAAAATGCAGTGCGCTTGCAAATCCTGCTGTGGCGGCAATTGCGCCTGCGGCGGCCTGGGTGGCTGTGCCTGTTGCAAGTAATGGAAATTATTACATACAAAAATCCTCCCGACATCGGGAGGATTTTTTAATCTCTGTGTTAGTTTTTCTCTCCCCAGTTTTTTACAATACTTACATGCGCTTCAATCGGTACCCGAAGCTTGGCAACGTTTTCCATAACCTCCTTAACGATTTTACCGACCTCATCGGCCAATGATTTTTCTACTTCTAAAACCAGCTCATCGTGCACCTGCAAGATCATCTTAATCTTATCACTTTTGACTTTTGACTTTTGACTTTTGACTCTCCCATACACTTCTATCATACCCATCTTCATTAGATCGGCGGCTGTGCCCTGCACGGGGTGGTTAATGGCCATGCGCTCGGCAGCGCTCCGCAATTGAAAATTTTTTGAATTCAGTTCGGGAAGGTAACGACGACGACCGAATAGTGTCTCACAGTAGCCTTCTTTTTTGGTGAATTCGAGCGTTCGATCAATGTATTTTTTTACGCCGCTAAATTCTCTAAAATATTTCTCGATAAAAGCCTTGGCTTCGGCATGGCTAATCTCGGCCCGCCAACTCAATCCATAAGTACCCATGCCATACAGAATACCGAAGTTAACTTCTTTAGCGGCGCGGCGCATTTCCTTGGTAACCTTATCAAGCGGGACGTTGTTGATTGCCGCCGCTGTCGCCCGGTGAATGTCTTCGCCTCGCTCAAAAATCTCAATCATTTTTTTATCTTCCGCCAAGGAAGCCACGATACGAAGTTCAATTTGCGAATAGTCGGCGGAGACCAAAACATTCCCCGGCTCGGCGATAAAAGCCTCTCGAACTTCACGCCCAAGAGCCGTACGGATGGGAATATTTTGTAAATTGGGGTCGGAGCTGCTAAGTCTTCCGGTGGCGGTAACAACCTGGTTAAAAGTGGTGTGGATCCGACCGGTGGTTTTGTTGATAAGGGTAGGGATAACGTCAATATAGGTGTTTTGGAGCTTGCTAAGCTCTCGGTGTATTTCAATCTCATCGATAATGGGGTGAAGCCCGCGCATTTTCTCGAGCTGCTCGGCCGACGTGGAAAGACCGGTTTTACCGCGCTTGATTCCCTCCACCGGAATATCCAGTTTCTCAAAAAGAATTTCCCGAAGCTGGAGCGGCGACGAAATGTTGAACTCTTGGCCAGCCAGCCGATAAATTTTCTCACTTACCTTTTTTATTTCCCCAGCTACCCGCCGCGACAGTTCAGCGAGCTTCTTTTCGTCAACCGCTACGCCATTAAGTTCCATCTCGGCCAAGACGGGGATGAGCGGCATCTCGACATTGGAAAACAGACCAAGGTTGTCTACTTTTACAAGCTCGTGCCGCAGTTTTTCGCCGGCCTCGCTAATAAGCTCAAGCTCAACAGCGAGCGTCTTCGCGTCCAGGCCAAAAAGACTTTCTTGGCCGCTTCCCACTTTTAATTCTTTCCCCAAAATTTTTAAAACCACGCTTCCCATATCGTGCGCTCGGCTGCCGGGATTTAAGAGATACGAAGCGACCATTACATCAAAGAGTGTGTTTTTTACCACCACCTTTTCCCTGGCCATAATTTTAAAGAGTTGCTTCAGGTTATGGCCAACCAGCTCGATGTCTTTTTCCTCAAAAAGCTTGAGACAGGTTTTCACAGCCTCATCCTTCGCGTAAAAAGTTTCACGCCCCACCACCAACACCAGGCCGGTGAGATGACTGGTAAATAAATCGCCTCCCTCGGTAATGGCGCGGCCGGCAAATGATTTTTTCTCCTGAACTAATTTTATAAGTCGAATGGCTTCGGCAGAGGTTTTTATTTCGGAAAACTTGAGCTCCTGTTTGGGCAAGCGCCTCGGCGCTTTGGACTTTTTTTCTTCCGCTTCTATTTCCCCGCCTTTGCCCGGGACGCGTTTTAAAAGTGAAACAAATTCTAGTTTCTGAAATAGTTTAGCCACCTTGGCGCGATCAAAATCTTTAAGGCGGCAGTCCTCCAGTTTAAAACGCAGGTCCGGCACATCGCAGTCAATGGCGGCAAGAGACTTGCTCATCAAAGCGCTCTCTTTGCCCGCTTCAAGCTTCTTAATTATTCCATCTTTAAATTTTGTTCGGAGTTCGGAGTTCGGAGTTCGGAGTTGTTTATAAATTTCTTCAAGGCCGCCGACTTTTTGAATCAGCTCACTCCCGATTTTTTCTCCGATGCCGGGAACGCCGGGAATGTTGTCGGAGGCGTCACCGCGCAAAGCCTTGTAATCCACCATCAACTCCGGCCCAAAGCCATATCGCTGGGTAACAGCCGCGGCATCATACACCACCACATCACTCAACCCTTTGCGCAAGGTATATACTTTCACGCCGTCCTTCACGAGCTGTAGCGTGTCCATGTCTCCGGTTACGATAAAGACTTCCAATTTATCGCTTTCGACTTTCGACTTTCGACTTTCGACTTGTTCTACAATCGTCCCAATTACATCGTCCGCCTCATAGCCTTTCTTTTCATAAATAGGAAGATCAAAAACGCGTACCAAATCGTGCACGGTTGGAATCTGATCGTAGAGTTCTTGGTCGGCTTTAACGCGAGTGGCTTTGTAGGCCTTAAATTTTTCCAAGCGCGCGGTGGAACCGCCGGCAACGTCAAAAGTTACGGCAATGTGGGTGGGCCGCAGATCCTTCCATACTTTAAGAAGCATGCTGGCAAAACCATAAACCGCGTTTACGAGGTGGCCGTCTTTAGTCGTCATGGGCGGAAGAGCGTGGTAGGCCCGGTGGATGATGGCGTTGCCGTCTATTATGATGAGTCTTTCCATATGAGGTCGCAGTGGGAATTGCACCCACGCATAGAGGTTTTGTCCCGATCTTTCCAAAAATTTAGAGGCCACGGCGGGATTCGCACCCGCGAATAGCGGTTTTGCAGACCGCAGTGTTAGGCTACTTCACCACGTGGCCATTCTAAATTTTTGTCAAAAGATCGAGGATTTTTACTGCTTGCCTGCCCGCCTCTGGCGGGGCTATGCGACCGTTTTTTCATTCAAAGAGTACCATTTTCTAGAAAATTTTTCAAGGATTGTGCTTGACAAACCGTATAGTTGTAGTTAATATTAACCGGCAGTCCCTTCCCTCAAAGGAGCAAGCCATGACGACGCGGAAATCAATTCGGGAGCAGGCGGACGCCACAGCAAACTTGATTCGCGAATTTTGCCTGGAGCAACGCGCGCTGTGGTGTCAAGTTCCTGAACGGGCCCTTTTGAGCGACGGACGACATGGCTGGAATGATCAGCTTCGGCTGGCCTACATCGCTATGCTTTGGAGACCGCTCGACAACTCCAACTCACCGCTCTGGTATAGAGACGTGAGCTTTCGGCTAGCTGTTGATTTGGCTTCTGGCAGGCTCGTCGAGCTTGTTGGCGCCTATAATCGTGGCTCTTCGGCTAGCGAAGACAATATACTGCGGCTGGCCTCCTGTCTAGATTCGATTGATGCGAAAAGGGTGCTTGCTCGCTTGAAATGCACTGTTAAGAGCGCAGTGGCGAGCTACCTGGGTCCACATGCGAAAGAGGCGAGGCAGCGTAACATCGAGAGTCATCACCCGCGTATAGAAGAGTTCCTGCGCCGCACGCAGGCCAAATAAATCGCGAGTCATCCTATTGCAGTGTGTTAGGAACACACTGCTTTTCTTTTTTATCTTACATACCCAAGCGGGTTCACGCGCTGGCCGTTTATCTGCACTTCAAAATGAATGTGAATGCCGGTAACACCACGAACCTTCCCGGTGTTTCCCATTAAAGCAACGGGTTGGCCGGCTTCAACATAGTCTCCGGGGGAAACCAAGAGTTGAGAGTTGTGTCCGTAAAGAGTCTTGACCCCGCCGCCATGGTTTATAATTACGTAACAGCCATATCCACGATTCCAGCCACATTGAGAAACCTCCACCACACCGGCTTTGGCGGCGTAATTTGGCGTCTGCCAGGGACCGGCGATATCAAGCGCGCGATGCCTAAAGGTAAAATATTGGGTAATGGCGCGGGCGCCGCTTGGCCACACGAAACCGGAAGCTGAAGGGAGGAAACCGGCCGAAGGAGGAGCGGCCACGCGGCTAGCCAAGTTGCGCAAAGTTTGAGGGGCTCGGGTAATTCCTCTCTCTTTGGGTTTAACGCCGCCGGGAATCATTATTCTGTCCCCCACCAAAAGATCTCTGCCGTCTTCTTTAAGATGATTAAATCTAATGACGTCTTCTGCTTTTGCTTCATACAAAGAAGCGATTTTCTTGATGGTTTCTTTCTTCTTTACCGTATGCATGATGCCGGTGGTAGGCGGAATTTTCAATGTATTTCCCGGTTTAATAATTGACCTAAGGTTGAGATTGTTTTCCCACATGATGGTGGGGATGCTGATACCGAAATTGTAGGCGATCCCGCCCAGGGAGTCGCCCGGCTCCACAATATATTCAATTATCCGATTTCTGGCAGAGCCCAAAGCAGAGCCGGGAATTAAAAATGGTTTGCTCAACGCGGTGCCGCCAGCTACTATCCCAGCCAATTCGTTGGTGGGAAACAGTGGAGTGCCGCCAGCTCCCACGAATTGGGTTTCTAGGGCGCCAATTTTCCACGATGGTGTCGCGTAGACCTCTTGTTTATCGCTTGAAATTATCTCTTCGGTTTCAATCTCTTCGTCGGCGCCCAAAAATCCATAAATAATAGACTTTTGTCCGGCTGAAGCCAGGCCGGCCTTGGCAAGCAGCGTAGTCTCCGTAAGCCCGATCAAAAGCAGAACTAAAAAAACGACGCTTACCAAAAAATCCCGCTTAAAAAGTTTTTCCCGGATATTAGTTAAACCCGTTTTTCTAACAAGATAGCTTGCCTTATAGTGAAGATAGATAACAAATCGCCCGGGAATACCAAAAATTTTGGCTAAAACAAAATAAATTCTGGCGCCAATCCACCAGAAAATTCGTTTAAAATAAATGAGGATACGTAATAATTTTAGCAGTACTCTATACTTCATACCCTCTAGTTTCTTTCTACCTTTGACCCCGTCACCATAGCACCATAGATTTCGGCTTTTCGTCTTAATTAAGCCATCAACCTGAACTTGGCTTCTGCTCCAGCTTTTTCGTTTGTTTGGCAATATGAAATCTAGAAAAGCCTGGCGCTTTTGGTGCGGGGTTGACTATTTTAACATTTTACCATACTATAGAGGACAAATCAATGTGGAATTCGGACCCGCCCGCCACGCAAGCCAGCTTGCTGGCGTTGCGGGCAGGTGTTTATTCTTAACTTTTCGTGACTATGGTTGTTGCTTTGTTCGCGTTACTGCCGGCTCTCTTGGCAGTGGTGTCTGGTGTTGTGCTCATTAGCTGGATTATGAAACAGCCGGCTGGGGACGAGCGTATGCAAGCCATTGCTCGCGCCATTCAAGAGGGCGCCAAGGCTTATTTAAAAAGGCAATATACCACCATCGCTTTGGTGGCCGCGGTAGTTTTTTTGTTAATCGGATTATTTATTGACTGGGTAACGGCTTTCGGTTTTGTCGCTGGGGCTTTCTTCTCTGGCCTCGCCGGAATTATCGGAATGAGTATTTCGGTGCGCGCCAATGTGCGCACAGCCGAAGCGGCCAAGAAAGGTTTTAAGGAAGCGATGACGCTGGCCGTCCGTGGCGGATCAATTACCGGTCTAATGGTAGCCGGACTTGGGCTCTTAAGCGTGGCCGGTTTTTATTTGATTACCAGCAAAGACCTGTCTGCCCTAATCGGGCTTGGTTTTGGCGGAAGTTTAATCTCGGTTTTTGCCAGAATTGGCGGCGGCATCTACACCAAAGCGGCCGATGTGGGCGCGGATCTTGTTGGTAAAATAGAAAAAGGAATTCCCGAAGACGACCCGAGAAACCCGGCAGTTATCGCCGACAATGTTGGCGACAATGTGGGCGACTGCGCCGGAATGGCGGCCGATCTTTTTGAAACTTACGCGATTACAATTATCGCCGCTATGGTTTTGGCCGGACTAATCTTTCCTGGCAACGAACGAGTGGTAATATATCCCTTAGTTTTGGGGGGCGCTTCTATTGTCGCTTCCATTCTTGGTGGATTCTTCATCCGTTTGGGCAAAACCAACAATGTAATGAATGCTCTCTACAAAGGTTTGGCCGCGGCTGGCGTTATTGCTCTTATTGCTTTTTACCCCATCACCAATTGGCTCGTCGCCGGTCTTGTTGGCTATACTGTAAGCGCGGTTTACCTTTCCGCGGTAATCGGGCTTATCCTCACAGCGGTCATGGTGCTTTTAACCGACTACTACACTTCCACGAAGTATAAACCGGTACAAAACATTGCCAAAGCCAGTGTTACCGGACACGGCACCAACATTATTGCCGGTTTGGCCGCTTCCATGCGCGCGACCGCTCTCCCGGTTATATTCATTCTGGCCGCAATGCTCGGGGCTTACTCCCTGGCGGGGATTTTTGGTATAGCGATCGCGGCGGTGAGCATGCTTTCGTTAACCGGTATTGTCGTGACCATTGATGCCTATGGACCAATCACCGATAATGCCGGTGGTATTGCCGAAATGGCTGATCTGCCGGAAAGCGTGCGCGCGGTTACCGATCCCTTGGATGCTGTCGGAAACACCACCAAAGCCGTGACTAAAGGCTACGCGATTGCCAGCGCCGCTTTGGCCTCCTTGGTTCTCTTTGCCGATTTTACGCACAAGCTTCCGCCAACAGTAACTTTCTTGATTAATGATCCAAAGGTGCTCACCGGGCTCTTTATTGGCGGGCTTTTGCCGTATCTGTTTGGCTCAATGCTGATGGAATCGGTGGGGAAAGTTGCTGGAAAAGTGGTGGAGGAGGTGCGCCGCCAATTTAGAGAAATCCCCGGCATTATGGAAGGCAGCGCCAAGCCGGATTACAGCAAAGCCTCGGACATTGTTACCAAAGATGCTATTCACCAGATGATTTTACCTTCGCTCCTCCCGATAATTCTTCCCATTCTGGTCGGTAAATTTCTTGGAGTTGAGGCCTTGGGCGGGCTTTTGGTCGGCACGATTATTACCGGTTTATTCGTCGCCATCTCCATGACCACCGGCGGCGCCGCCTGGGACAACGCCAAAAAATTTATTGAAAAAGGAAATTACGGCGGCAAAGGTTCTTTGGCTCATCAGGCAGCCGTTACCGGCGACACAGTCGGCGACCCCTACAAGGACACGGCCGGCCCTTCCATCAACCCAATGATTAAAGTAGCCAACATTGTGGCGCTTCTGATTGTGGGACTTCTGATAAAATAGGTTCTCTTGTGTAGGGACAGGTCGCGACCTGTCCCTACATGAATATCGAAAATTAAAACCCTGCACCGTTCTGGTGCAGGGTTTTGAAAACCAGATGCTGCCGGGTGGAATCGGCTTCTATCGCTTCGGGGCAACCGGCGGTTTGCCCGGCGCCTCCGGCTCGGGGCATTTACCAAAACGGAAAACAATTTCTTTCGTTACTTGATAAAAAAGGAAATTGCCACCGGCAATGGAGATGGTGCCGCGTTCTTTGCTTTCTGTCGCCTTCAAGAACACAATGCACTCATCTATCTTAACAACCAGCGCGGCTCCCCGACCACCGCTCTCTGGCGGCAGTTGCAGCTTGGTCAGGTACGGACTTACCGGCGGCACATCAAAGATATAGCCGCCAGCGGGGGGCTGTTTCTCGCTAAGTTTAAGAAACAATGCCCTAAAATTCGTGTTGGATTTTCCCTTCTTAAGCAACAGGGCCGCTTTGGGAACTTTAGCGCTCTCCGTATTTTGCTCAATGAGCAAAAAATTTCCCCATTGGATGGCCTGGTCAATATTCCATCCGAAAATCTGCTTAACGCTTATTTGATCGCCGGCGTGGAAGCCGTGGACGCCGACATCGTAAGTTGTTTTTCGGAGCGTTGTCGTCGCCGTTGCCTTTTCCGTAGTGGCACAGCCGCTCAAAAACACCGTCAACAGAGAGGCTCCGAACAAACCATGCTTCCTCATTGGTTCCTCCTTTTTTTGTTTGTGGTTCTCACCCTGCTCACCTTAAAACCTTTATTAAAGTGAACAGATTGAGGGGGTTCTGTTTTTGAACCCCGGACTGGATTTGAGTTTAGCTGGACTCACACTAGCTTTGGGGGCAGATTGAGCTGGGTAATGCTTGAGAAGAAAACCTCCAGCCGCTCGGCCCTGGCTTCGCGAGAAAGGTTCAAATCCCAGCGGTAATACCCGCGAGTTAGACGCTGTCGGGTTCGCCCCAGCACATTTGGCCTTTTGGCCCACCCGATGCCTTTCATCTTTCGATCCAAATAACCAATCACAACGATGTGGTCGTCTTTTATTTTGACTACCCGGCCCTTAACGAAATCGTCGAACTCCAAACGCATTGAGATAAGCGCCTTCTGTTTCTGCGCTTTCGCTAAACAGTAGCGCACGTACTTTCTCCAAAGTTCTTGGGTTCTAAGCATGATAGTTCCCTCCTCTTGTTAACTAACACTGTTTGAGATTTTTTGTCAACTTTTTAGGCTCGTTTTCTTGACATTCCCCGCTTTTTTCGCTACACTGGGGGCATCTATGAATTTGGGTGGCCAATGTTGACCAACATCCCCCTCGCCCCCCTCCCCTCGGCTTGAACTCGGGACGAAAGCAAGGGGGGACTTAATAAAGTTAAATCTTATGACACATCAGCTTAAAAAATTAGAGCAATCGCAGGTGGAGTTGACGTTTACAATTGAACCGGCTGATTACAAAAAGGATTTGGAAGCGGCCGCGGTGCGACTGTCGGAGCGCGCTGGCATTAAGGGTTTCCGGCCAGGCCACGCTCCTTACGAGGTGGTAAAGCAACAGGTGGGAGAAGCAAAAATAATGGAAGAAGCTTTGGAACATATTATACAAAAAACTTTTTTTATCGCGGTAAAGGAAGAAAAGATTGAAACTATCGGTATGCCGCAAATAGCGGTAGAAAAAATGGCGCCGGGCAACAATCTTGTGTACCGAGCGACGGTAGCCCTCCTCCCCAAAGTTACGCTGGCTGATTTTAATAAAATAAAGGTGGGGCGCAAGCCGATTGAGGCAGGTGAAAAGGAAGTTGGCGAGGCGCTGGAACATTTGCGAAAAATGCAGCCAAAAGAAATCGTTAAAGAGGGGTTGTCCGGCAAAGAAAACAAGGTAACGATTGACATGGACATGTTTATTGATAAAGTGCCGGTGGAAGGCGGCCAAACCAAAAACCACCAGGTCTATTTGAGCGAACCGCACTATATACCGGGCCTGGCCGAAGAGCTGGTTGGCTTGAAAAAGGCCGACACCAAAGAATTTACGCTAAAGTTTCCCAAGGAACATTACCAAAAACACCTGGCGGGGAGAGCGGTGGATTTCAAAATTAAAGTTAACGATGTTTTTGAATTAAACTACCCAGCTCTCGATGATGAGCTCGCTAAGATCTTGGGACAAGAGAATCTAGAAAAACTAAAAACGCTTTTACTGGCCAACCTTACCAGGGAAGCGGAAAGAAAAGAGGGTGAGCGCGTGGAAATCGCGCTTTTAGACGCGCTGATTGAACAGAGCGAGTTTGAAACTATCCCCCAAGTTCTAATCGATGCTGAAAAAAGAAAAATGTTTTACGAATTAAAACACAGCCTGGACAATCAGGGCATTGAGATGGAAAAATACTTGCGGGATATCAAAAAAACCGAAAAAGAAATTTTTGACGACTTCACGATACAAGCCGCCAAGCGCGCGAAGGCGGCTTTGCTTTCACGGCAAGTCGCGGCCACAAACAACATCGTCGTAGAAAAAGCCGAGCTGGACAAAGAAATTGCTTCAATTAAACAAGCTTACCCTGATGACAAAAACGTGGAAGAGAATTTGAAGCGTCCCGAGGTTATTGACACCATCACCGCTACGGTACAAAATAGAAAGGTGCTGGAATTTCTTAAGAAAAAAATTTTGAACTAACAAACATATGGTCTCGGCGTGGCGTGCTCCAGAACGAATACTTCCAGACAAGGGTGATTTTGACCCGGAGGAAATGCGTGGAGAGCGGCTCCCCTCTTCGGAAGAGGTTGAGGCTCGTTTTAATGCGCTTGGCTTCAAAAAGGGCGATATTGTGGTTTCCACTTATGACCCGGAACGACAGTTGAAGATTGTCTCGTTTAATGTTTGGCATCGCGATCGTAAACCGTCTGAAATTTATATGATAACCGAACAAGTAATTGGCTTTGGGGGCAAAAGGATTTACTTGGAAGAGGTGGAACGCAAATTAATAATAAAAAAGTCGTAGATCGTTTTCTTTATGTACTTCGGCGCGCATGTCTCTATCGCCGGCGGAATCTTTAATGCCCCGCTCAACGCGGCCGCTATTGGCTGCGAGGTGTTTCAAATGTTTACCCGCTCGCCGCGCGGCGGCCAGGTGAGCCCGCTTACCAAGGATGTTGTGGCTTTGTTTAAAAAAAATTGTGAATTGACCGCGCAACGCGAGTGGTATATTCACACCCCCTACTTCATTCACTTTGCTTCCGGTAATAATCGTATTGCCTACGGTTCCATTTCGGTTGTTCGGGAAGAACTGGAACGCGGCACCATTCTCGGCGCTCGCTATGTGATGACACATCTCGGAAGTTATAAAGATTTGGGAAGAAAAAATGGTTTTATTCAGCTTGTTGGCGGCCTGGAGAAAACCCTGGCGGATTACCGCGGCAAGACCCGGCTCCTCATTGAAATTTCCACGGGATCGGGCGAAGTAATCGGCCGTTCGTTTGAAGAAATCGCCGAGATTGTTCATCATCCCAAACTAAAAAAGTATGACATTGGAGTGTGCCTGGATACCCAGCACGCCTTCGCGAGCGGCTACGATATTAGGACGCCGAAAGCGGTTAAGACAACGCTGGAAAAATTTGATGCCACCATTGGCCTCGATAAGCTGCGGCTATCGCACTGCAATGATTCTAAAGTAGAGTTTGAGTCTTACCGAGATCGCCACGAGCATCTTGGCGCTGGATTTATTGGGGAATCCGGTTTTGCCGCGCTTTTATCTAGCCCCCGGTTGCCGGATATCAATTTTGTTTTGGAAACAGAGCCGGACGGAGTGCGCCAGGATTTAAAAATTTTAAAAGAAATCAGAAAAGTAATTTAAAATAATTTGGCCCCCCGAAGTACTTCGGGGGGCCAGATTTGCGGCCGGACTAAATGAAAATCTTCGGCCGCTGGAGGTAAAGGCGTTGATCAACGACTCGGTCGCCGCAGGCCATGCACACCTGCTTCTTCCGGGCGCACTCGGCGCACCACTTCATCTTCGAATAAGGAGCGTTGTGCCCGCACAAGGCCGGACTCACTTGAGTGGTATACATATTGCCGCTACACGGCGGACAAAACCCCAATATCGACTTCTCTCCCTCGCTCCAGGTGCGTGCCATGTTGTGTCCTCCCGTTTTTTTGCTGATCTGTTCTGGCCGCCAGCTTCGCCCATCCACCAGCTGGCAGATTCGGGCTAACAATAATACAACTTGCTAAAATTGTCAATATGCCGGAAAAAATAATTAAAGTTCGCGTCCTCCCTCGCTCTTCAAAAAATGAGGTGGTCGGAATAATGGCCGATGGCTCGCTCAAAATCAAATTAACCGCGCCACCGGTAGACGGCAAAGCTAACGAAGCGTTAATTGAACTGTTGAGTGAACGCTTTAATGTCCCTAAAAATAAAATAACAGTCCGAAGAGGACTGCGAAGCAAGAATAAGGTGGTGGAGATACGCGCTGTCATTGCGAGGAGCGAAGCATGAGCGACGAAGCAATCTCTTTGTCTGGGGGATTGCCGCGCTCCCTGCGGTCGCTCGCAATGACACTGCTGGTCTACGGAGCATCTACCCCGCCTTTGCTCCATGGATTACATCGTAAAACTCTCCAAATAGTTTTTGGCAAGCCAACAAATAGGCCGTTTTTTTTTATTACTTGATAGCTGTACTCACTGCAGGTGGGGTAAAAGCGGCAGTAACCATGTGAAAAGAGCCTGCGCAACAGCCCATGGTCTGGTGAAATTGTTTTTTGATAAATTTTTATAAGCAATAAAATTGGCGTTCTTGGCAGAAATAAGAGAAATTTTATCACCTTGGTTACATTTTTCATAATTTCCAATATCTATTATCCAATAACCAATATCTTTCTGCTTAATTTTCCAAATATTGGACATTGGATATTGTTGCTAGACTACAAAAACCCCGCTTCTTTTCAATAATAATTCTACTTCTTGGCTAATTTCAGCAAAACTTTTTTCTAAAATGCTTGGGCGGGCAACGAACAATAGATAATAGCCTGCTTTTAGTTGGCCGTCTTTAATAAGAAGCCGTACTGCTTCTCGGAGCTGGCGCTTGGCGCGGTTTCTTTTTACCGCGCTTTTGGAAATTTTTAAACCAACCGTAAAGGCTAGTCTTAGCTGATTTTTGAACTTATCCGGGTCTTCGCGCGGCGGAAAATACTTTTGATTATTGCCTAAGTTAAGGGTCTTTACATCTAAAAACTGGCCGTTTATCCAGCGGCCATGTTTAATAATAAGATTAAAGTCGCGTACTTTAGCGAGTCGGTTTTCTTTTTGAAGCATATTCTTGGTGTATTATAACACACTAAACAAAACTACCCCTCGCGGGGCAGCTGTTGAGTCTTACCTTTTATAGCGACGAAGTTTTCCGGTGATTTCGTCGGCAACCGTAAGCTTCTTCCTGCCCTTGGCGCGACGTCGAGACAGCACCGCTCTTCCTTGTTTGGTGCTCATGCGCTTTCTAAATCCGTGAGACCTGGCGCGTTTGCGTTTCTTTGGTTGATAAGTTCGTTTGGTAGACATACAGAGATTTATTAGAACAATGCTTACATACTACACTACTGACTTGAAAAAGTCAACTCCGCCTTGACAGCCGTCCTACTTTCTGCTACACTTTGTTGTTATGATAGTGTCAAAGTAGTAGTTCTTTTCACAATTTTCCCCAGTTTTCCTTATAGTTTACTTTAACGTCCTCCCCTAAAAGGGGAGGGAACTTTGAAAGTAAGTTGCAAGGAAGGCTGGGAATGGTTCCCTACCAACCGCCTGGAGAAAGTCTCGAGCTTTCCGCTTGAGATATGCCAAGGAGATGACCATGGGAGAGAAGAAGATGGAGTCCGAGCCGGCCCCGAAGCGGTGCCTCTCGAGCGACATCGCCGCGAAGTACCGCTATACCGTTGTGGAGGATCTCGACGAGCCCACGAAGTTCCAGATGAGCGAGCTCGAGTACATCGGGTTCCTTGATGGCAGCAAGACGTACGTGAACGGCAAGACGATGCGCGAGCGCGCGAAGAAGCTCAAGGCGGAGTTCAGCCTGGTCGACGGCATCTACATGCTGGAACACCAGGATAAGATCCCGGCGGAGATGCGTGGCAAGCAGTACATCGTCCTCTCCGGCACTCTTCTGCGGGGCTCGGGTGGCCGCCTGCGCATGGCCTGCCTCTACGGGGATGGCTCGCAGTGGAGGCTGCGCTTCTGCTGGATCAAGAACGACTGGTGCGGCTGCAGCCGTCTGCCGCGTCGCAAGTAGGCTCTGGGACACTCGGTACCTGGGCACTGTCACAAAACGGTGTCTCGGTCACTCGGGTCCCTTGGCCTTCGTTTCAACCCGCACTGGTACGATTTCGACGATGTTCGTCGGAGTCTGCCGGTGCGGGTGTTCTGTTTTTATACAAATGTTTCAAATTTTTTATAATCAATTTGTATCCAACCCAACCCGCAATACAACCTCGCCCTAGACAAGCGACGGCGCTTGGGGTACAGTGAGGTTCTGTTGTCCACAGTTTTTCCACATTTTTAGTTACTCTTTTAAACAAAAAATCTTTGTTTTTAAATGGGCCTGTGGTAGACTTACTTCACTATTGTTTTGCAATGTTTCTTCTCTTTTTACTTTATGAACAACAACGAGCTTTGGCAGGCAGTCTTGGCTGAACTAGAACTTGCAATTTCCCGGGCTAATTTTGTTACCTGGTTCAAAAGCACGGGAATAGTCGCGAATCAACAGGGCCAAGTTATCTTGTGTGTTCCCAATGCCTTTACCAGGGCCTGGCTCGAAAAAAAATATCACCAAATCATCATTAAATCTTTAGAGAGAATCACCGGTAAGCCCATTAAAAAAATCGAGTATAAAATTGATAACATCAAAAATTTTATCGCTGAACAAGCTCTTGCTTCGACCCTCCCCTCCGGGGAGGGGGAGGGCCGCCCGGCCGAAGCCGCCTCCTACAGCCCGGCCGCCGCGGCCAAAAGCGCGCACAGCAACGGCGGATTTACTTTGAACCAAAAATATAACTTTGACAATTTCGTCGTGGGCAAGGGCAGCGAGCTCGCCTATGCTGCCGCGCAAGCGGTAGCCTCCCGCCCAGGAGAAGCCTACAATCCGCTATTCATCTACGGCGGAGTGGGACTGGGAAAAACCCATCTGCTTCAAGCGATTGGCAACGAAATCCTCAAAAAAAATCCCTCCGTTAACGTTATGTACGTGAGCGCCGAAAAATTCGGCAACGATTTTATTAGTTCCATACGCGACAAAACCGCTAAAGACTTCCAAACCCGCTACCGCCATATTGATGTGCTTCTAATTGACGATATTCAGTTCATTGCCGGCAAAGTAGAAACCCAAGAATCGTTTTTTCACACCTTTAACGAACTCCACCAACAAAATAAACAGGTTATTCTCACCTCCGATCGCCCGCCCAAAGCTATTCCGGCGCTTGAAGAGAGGCTTAAATCACGGTTTGAGTGGGGTATGATTGCCGATGTTTCAGCTCCTGATTTTGAAACCAGGGTGGCTATCTTAGAGAAAAAATGCGCAGAAAAAAACTTTCCTTTGCCGATAAAAATTCTCCAAACCGTCGCTCTTACTGTTCAAAGCAATATCCGCGAACTTGAAGGCGCTCTCAATAAAATTATTGTCTTTCATCAGCTGAAGAATATTGAGCCTACGATTGAATCGGTGAAAAACCTTTTGATTAATTTGACCGCCTCTTCTCATCGCCAGTCGCTTACTCCCCTACAGCTTCTTGAGTCGGTGGGGAATTTCTACAGCCTTTCTCGCGATGAAATTTTAGGTAAAAATCGCGAAAAGAAAATCTCTCTGCCTCGCCAAATTATTATGTTCCTGATGCGCGAAGAGCTTAAAATGTCCTATCCCGCCATTGGCGAAGTGCTCGGCGGGCGAGATCACACCACTGCCATGCACGCCCATCAAAAAATTCTTAGAGAGACCGAGAATGACTTAAGGCTAAAACAGGAGCTTGAACTTTTAAAACAGCGTCTATACATAAACAACATTTAACTGTTCATAACTATGTGGGTGAACTGTCAACAAATAACTGATAACCAGATAATTTTATTAGCTGAATTAATCCCAGATTTGAACGGTTGTCCACAACGATTACGAAAGACAAATTTTTTATCCACGATGTCTGCAACATTTGTCCAGAAGCAGACGCCGGCTGTGCACAACGCAAACCATCTTGGTTAGCGCAAAAACGAAGTTTTCCCCTTTGTCCACAGCCCTTATTATTACTATTATTTTTATATATAATATAACACTCACGCCACCACATATGAAAATTTCTTGTACTAAAGAAAACTTATCGCGAGCGCTATCCTTGGTAAGCGGCGTAACCGGAAAAAATGTCAACCTTCCCATTCTAAACAATGTGTTGCTTCGGGCAACGGAACAAAAAGTAGAGGTGGCAGCGACCAATCTTGAACTAGCCTTGGTTGTTTCTCTTCGATCAAAAATTGAAGAGCCGGGCGCGTTTACCGTGCCCGCCCGAACACTCACAGATTTTGTCAGTCTCTTGCCAAACGAAAAAATTGACTTAGAATTGAAAGAAAACGAACTTTTGGTGCGTTGCGGAAAGTCATCTACTAAAATAAAGGGTTCCTCGGCCGAGGATTTTCCGGTTATTCCCACCATGGAGGGTGGAGAAGGTTTTGTGGTAGAAGCCGTTGAGTTCAGAGAAGGCTTAAACAAGGTTTTGCCCGCCGCGGCCAAGAACGATATCCGCCCGGAACTGGCCGGCATATTCTTTGGTTTTAACAACCCCGATCGGCCGGGGCTCGTGATGGCGGCAACCGATAGTTACCGCTTAGCCGAGAAAAAGGTTGTTTTGAAACAAGGGACGGGAGCGGTTAAGACGGTGGTGCCGGGCCGCACCGCTCAAGAGATGAGTCACATTTTAACGGTTACCGACGAATCGTTTCCGGAGACGAGCGCCCGCATTTTAGTGGGAGAAAACCAAATAATGGTAAATTACGGCAGCGCCCAGCTGATTTCACGTTTGGTTGAGGGGCAATATCCAGACTATACACAAATTATCCCCAAAAGCTTTAAGACTACCGCCGAGATCAACACGGCCCAAATGGTAAAAGAAATGAAGGCGGCCGGCCTATTTACCACATCCGGCGTGAACGCGGTTTCTTTGGCTTTAAAGCCGGGAACGGGGACTATTGAGATTAACTCTACCTCAACCCAGACCGGGGAGTACGCTTCGGAAATATCCGCGGAAATTACCGGGGAAGAGAACACGGCGCTGTTAAACAATCGCTATGTGTTAGACGGCCTCAATAATATGAGTTCGGAAGAGGTTGTTTTAAAAATGATTAACGGCGACAGTCCCTGCATCTTAATGCCGAAAGACGATGATAATTATTTATATATTGTGATGCCGATACGGCAGTAACGATGGTGAAAGACTCAAAACCGGAAGAATAAAAAAACATCCCGACTAAGCCGGGATGTTTTTTGGTGTTATGATTTTACCAATCAAGCGTTCCACCGGTTTTGTATTCGGTAACGCGGGTTTCAAAGAAATTCTTTTCTTTATTTAGGTCGATGGCCTCGCTCATCCAGGGAAAAGGGTTGGGGGTGTTGTATTGAAGCGGAAGAGCCACGCGCGCCAGGCGCCGGTCGGCAATGTACTCAATGTATTTGCGGAAACCGTCGGCGTTCATGCCAAAAATCCCTTTCGGGAAGACCTCGCTCGCAAATTTGGCTTCAAGGTCAACGGCTTGCCGCACCAGATCAATAGCGTGGGTTTGAAACTCGGGTGTCCAGAGTTCCGGCTGCTCTTCTTTGATAGTGTTGATGATGTTGATGCCAAAATTGAGGTGCTGGGACTCGTCGCGCATGATGTATTGGATTTGTTCGGCGCTGCCAATCATTTTGTTTTGGCGTTGGAAACCGAACATTACCGCAAACGAGCTGTAGAAGAATATCCCTTCAAGCACCAACGAGAACACAATCATGTTTTCCAGGAATTTTTGGTCGTTGGCAAAGCTGCCGGTCTTAAAATCGGGGTTAAAGATTCCTTCGTTAAAACTCAAGATGAAAGCATCCTTGTCATAAATGGCATCCACCTCGCGGTACATGTTGAAAATTTCGCCTTCATTGAGCCCTAAACTTTCTACAATATACTGATAAGAATGGGTGTGAATCGCTTCCTCATAGGCTTGGCGCAAAAGATACATGCGGCATTCCGGGGAAGAGATATGGCGGTACATGGCAAGGACGACGTTGTTCGCGGCAATAGAATCGGCGGTGGTAAAAAATCCCAAAACCGTTTTAAAGGCCTTGCGCTCGTCTTCGTTTAAAAAGGTGGGTGATTTCCACTGCTCGATATCTTTCTGCATGCTAACCTCGGTAGGGAGCCAATGGTTGGCGTTGCCGGCGTTGTAGGCGTCCCAAGCAAAGGTGTGGCGCATGGGGTAGAGCTGAATCACATCGGCATCAACGCCATTAATGACACGGCGTTTGTTGATGTCAACTTTTTCGGTGGTTTTGGTGATGGGCATACGGTGAAGTATTATGAATTAAGAATTAAGGACGTGATCGAAACAGATTGATCGTGGTGTCGTTCGTTCCATAATTCATTATTCTTTATTCAAAATTACCCTTGGCACGATTCACAGCTGGGGTCGTTGATAGCGCAGGCTTTTATATTACTCGCCGGAGTAGTCGCTGTGGCGGCGGTGACAAAGGCCTGGGCTGGCGCGTCGAATTTTCTGGTGTGGGTAGAGCCGTATTCAGCGGTGCTCACAGTGGATTTTTCTACTTGAGAAGCGGCGAGCGAGCGCAGGTAATAGGTGGTCTTGAGGCCCGTCTCCCAGGCGTACATATAAACATCGCTCAACTCTTTACCCGAGGTGCTCTTGAAGTAGATATTAAGAGACTGGCTTTGGTCAATCCATTTGGCGCGATGGGCGGCCGACTTAATGAGCCAGCGCGGGTTGATTTCAAAAACTTCTTTGTATTTGGCGCGAATGTGTTCGGGGATTTCGGAAATGCCGGCGATGCTTCCATCGTGGTATTTTATTTTACCGAGCATTTCAAAGTCCCACAGACCAAGGCCTTTAAGATCTTCTACCAAATACGGATTGATGACAATGAAGTCGCCGGCTTGGTTTGATTTTACGTAGATATTTTTGTAGATCGGTTCGATGGTAGGGATGCAGCCGACAATGTTGGCGGTGGTGGCGGTGGGAGCGATGGCCAAGCAGTTGGAGTTTCTCATGCCATATTCTTTGATTGCCGCCCGAACCACGTTCCAATCCAACCTGCTTTCGCGCGAGACATCAATTCTCTCCCCCCGTTCTTGTTCCAAGAGGTCGATGGTATCAAGCGGTAAGATTCCCCGGTCCCATTTTGAGCCACGGAAGGTCTGGTAAGCCCCCCGTTCTTTGGCGAGCTCGGTCGAGGCCAAAAGAGCGTAGTAGGAGACCACCTCCATACTATAGTCGGCAAAATGTACGCATTCGTCGGAATCAAAATTGACACCCAAAGCATACAGAGCATCTTGGAAGCCGCGGATACCAAGCCCGACCGGCCGGTGGCGCAGGTTGGAGCGGCGGGCATCAGCGGTGGGATAATAGTTAATATCAATCACGTTGTCGAGCAGGCGCATGGCAACAGCGACAACCTCGGCCACCAAAGCGACATCAAATTGCTGGTTCGTAATAAATTTGGCGAAGTTAAGCGACCCCAAGTTACAGACCGCGGTTTCTTCTTCGGAAGTGTTCAGGGTAATTTCGGTGCACAGATTGGAATTATGAATAACCCCCACGTGATCTTGCGGAGAGCGGATGTTGGACGGGTCTTTGAAAGTAATCCAGGGGTGGCCGGTTTCAAAAAGCATGGCCAGCATTTTTTTCCAGAGATCCCGCGCCCTCATTTTTTTGAAAAGCGCGATTTTGCCCTCGGCGGCCAGCCGCTCATAGCGGTTGTAACGCTCCTCAAACTTTTTACCGTAAATATGGTGCAGGTCCGGAACTTCTTCCGGTGAAAAGAGCGTCCAATCGCCGTCTTCCCGAACCCGTTTCATAAACAAGTCGGGGATCCAGTTGGCGGTATCCATGTCATGAGTGCGGCGGCGCTCATCGCCAGTATTTTTGCGGAGCTCGAGAAAAGATTCGATATCGTAATGCCAGGTCTCCAGGTAAACACAAGCGGCTCCACGGCGACGGCCGCTTCGGTTGATGGCCACCGTAACGTCATTGGCAATTTTTAGGAATGGGATAACGCCCTGGCTCTCGACGCCCGTACCCTGAATGAACGCTCCGGTACCGCGGATGTTAGTCCAGTCGGTGCCGATTCCTCCCGACCACTTGGATAGCTGGGCGTTGTCGGAGTAGGTTTTAAAGATGTTGTCTAAGGAATCGGAAACAGTGTTAAGGTAGCAGGAACTTAATTGGGGTTTAGGGGTGCCCGCGTGAAACAAGGTGGGAGTCGAAGGGGTGTAGAGCATCTTGGACATGATTTCGTAGAACTTTATGGTGTATTCGAGCCGGTTCTGTTTTTCGTCAATGGCCGTGCCCATGGCGATGCGCATCCAGAAAGCCTGGGGTGTTTCCAAGACTTGTTTAGTAGCGTAATCGGCTACAAAATAGCGATCGTATACCGTTTGGAGGCCCAAATATATGAATAAGTCATCGCGTTCAATAACCAACGCTTGGCTAAGCCTTTCCAAATCAAAAGCCAGGAGCTTTGGGTCAAGCCGATTTATTTCTACGCCGCGCTTAATGTTTTTGATGAAGGCTTCGCGATATTGTTTATCAAGTTCGGAGAAGCTTATGCGGTCTGGGCCGATTGCTTCGGTATAGTTAATATTAAGAAGAAGCCGAGCGGCTACCCTGGAGTAGGCCGGGTCCTGTTCAATCATGGCGCGGGTGGTGAGAATGAGGGCGCGGGCGATGTCGGTGGTTTTAATGCCCTCATAGAGCTCGGAACGGCACTGGGTGAGAATCGCTTCGCTATCAACACTCGCTTCGAGCCCGCGGACGGCAAAGCCGAGAGACTTTCTAAGCTTGTCCATAGAGAAGTTCTCGGTTTTTCCCGACCGCTTTATTACCGAGAGATCGTTTTTTTCAATTTTTTCTTGAATTTCTTTCTTTTTTTCTTCGCGCACTTTAGTATGTTCGTAGCGATAAAGGATGTAGGCTTTGGCGACATCAAAAAACCCCCCTTGCATGAGTTCCCGCTCCACAAAATCCTGAACGTTTTCTACCGCCGGTATATTCTCATAAAAAAAACTTTCTAAATTTTTTATTACTCGTTCGGTTAACAGCGTAATTTTTTCAACGTCGGCGCTGCCGCGAGTTTCTTGAAAAGCTTTGTGTATGGCCAGGCTAATTTTATCTGGAGTAAAGTCAACGAGACTGCCGTTGCGCTTTTTAATTTTTTGAATGATTGCCATACAGTAATAAAAATTATAAATAGTGATTTTGTTTCTTATTATTCAACCCTAGTAATTATAGCACACACTATGGGTAGTGGTCTACCTGTGGATAACATACTACCCGTGTGATTTTATGCCAGCAAGCTAAAAACGCCCCGATAGCCATCGGAGCGCCTTGTTTTTAATCATTTTCCTAGGCGGCGTTCGGTTTTTTCAAAGTTTTTGAGGGCGGAGGCAAACTCTGTCTCGGAAAAATCCGGCCAGAGGTTGGGGCTAAAGTAGAGCTGGGCGTTGGCGGTATCCCACATCATGAATCCGGTAGAGAGATGCGACTCGTTGCCGGTTCTAATTACCAAATCAACTGGCGGCAAGTCCTTGGTGTACAGATTATCCTTAATAAGAGCTTCGGTAACTTCTGTTTTAGGACTTTCTTTTGCCAGACGGACCATTTTTTTCACGGCCGAGGCCATTTCTTCGGTGCCATTGTAGGCCAGGAGAATAGTAAGCGTGTGTTTTTTATAGTTTTTGGTCGCGGCTGCAGCAAGTTTAATAGCTTCCCGGCATTCTTTAGGAAAATAACGCGGCCAGAGCCCCAGAACTTGGATTTTGACTTGATTTTGGTGGACAAGTTTTGCTTTAGCGATTTTTTTAAAGTACAAGGTAAACAGTTTAAACAAAAAATTGATTTCCAGGGGCTCGCGTTTGGTTACGTTGTTTATGGAAGCGCCCCAAAAGGTAAGATAGGGAACCCCGAGTTTTATGGCCGCGGTTAAAATTTTTTCAGTAGTTTTTGCTCCGGCGCGATGGCCAAAAAAAGAGGGCAAGTTTTTTTTCTTTGCCCAGCGGCGGTTGCCGTCGGGGATAATGGCGATGTGGGTGGGGAGGGACATAGAGTTGTGGACCGATGGGGATTCGAACCCCAGACCCCCGCGTTGCAAACGCGGTGCTCTACCAGCTGAGCTATCGGCCCGTAATAAGTCAAAAGTCTGTAAAGTCGAAAGTCCGTAAAGCGGTGTGATTTACAGTCATAAGAATATACCACAATTCACAGGTAAGTCAATGAATGATATACTATGAAAGTCGAAAGTCTATAAAGTCTTAAAGTTAAAAGGTAAAATGTATGACCGAGCTTTATTTTTTGGGACAATTGGTTCTGGCTGTTTTTTTGGGAGCCATTTTGGGGTGGCAGCGGGTGAGCCGAGGTAAGCCGGCCGGCCCGCGCACCTATGCCCTGGTTACCGCCGGAGCCGCGTTATTTACGATTCTTTCCGTCTCGGCGTTTAGTCTAAGCGACCCTTCTCGGGTGGCTTCGCAAATTGTGGTGGGAATCGGTTTTTTGGGAGCGGGAATTATTTTTAAAAAAGACAACCACACCGAAGGCCTCACAACTGCGGCCGGGCTTTGGATAACTGCCGCCATTGGAATGGCAGTGGGAGTGCACTACTATCTTTTGGCTGGAGGAACCACGCTTATTATTTTTATTTTATTGACTCTTAACGACCAACGCTTTAAGAAGAGCAATGTGGTGCCGCCAGAAGATAGCGACCAGACAGATCGGTAGGTTTCCCCCTCAAGGGTGGATTTGATCAGTCCCGAGCGGGCTGGTTTTTTCTTTGCGCGCGATGAGTACAAGCGCCGCGAGAATCCACCAGAGCATTGCCAAATCGTTTTTAAAATACGGCACGTCAACTAGTCCGTGGATAATGATTGCGGTAAAAGCGGCGATGAGTCCCGCGCCGAGAATTTTATTTTGGTGTCGGTAGATTTTGTAAGCAGTAAGCGCTAGGCAGTAAGCAATAAGCGTGAACGAGAGCATGCCGGCGAGGCCGGTTTCCGTCCAAAAGTTTAGGAAAATATTGTGCGGGTAGATGAGGCGCTCCAATTCCTTAACATTATAAAAAGGTTTTTGCACTTTGCGGAAAAATTGTCGAATACCCGTTCCCAAAATAAAATTTTTGGGTGAGGAAACAAGATAGGTCCCAGTATACGACCACAGAGCAAGGCGGTTAGCGCCAGATTGGTTTTTAGCGGTAAGAAGTTGTTGGGCCAGGGGTGTTAAGGAAAACAGAAGACAAAGAACCGTGAAGCCGCCAACGATTTTTTTATAACCAAGCAACCATCCAAATACCAACATCCCCGCGCCAACACCAACCCAGGCCCCGATTGAACGGGAAAGAAGCAGGGTGATAAAGGAGAAGGTGAAGATGAGGCCAAGAATAATTTTTTTGTTTCGGTTATGCTCCCAGAGCAACAGATAGGCTATTAAGGGAACGATGGGTCCGAGGTAGAGCCCGACTGCGTTTGGCGAAAGAAAAAACGAGGTTACACGTCCGGTTTGAAGAGCCGTCCAATCAACATTGCCAATGTGCCAGCCGGTAAAGTGCTGGACGATGCCAAATAGCGAGATGCTGAACGTAGAAAGAGCGAGGAACCAGATGAGGTCGGAGACACTTAAATCCCTCCTAGTAAGGAGGGTGGGGAGGTGTTGGCTAACGCGTGTCGAACACACCCCCACCCTTCTTTCTAGAGGGGAATTTGTTCGGCCAAGCAACAGCACAAACACCGCCATCGGTTCTAAGAAGTAGGCTCGCCACTGGCCAAGTGACGCGTACCACATGTCGCTCACGAAGATGCTTGCGATTGACGCGAGAAAAAACAAAAAACAAAAAACAAAAAAAACTTTGTTGTTGGAGATCAGGTATCGTATGGCGGGCCAGTCGGAGCGGGCGAATTTTATAAGCCAGACGAGAAATAAAATTCCGAAAGAGACTTCAAGGAGAGTGGTGGGTAGCGCTCCGACACTGAAGCGGATTAGGTAGGTTGGGAGGGAAATAATAAAAAGTCCGACGGCAAAACGGAAGCTGTGCCAGGTCAGAGCAATAAGCAATAAGCAATAAGCAATAAGCAACGGGTAGAGAAGCGGCATGTATTATGTATTATGTATGTTGGCGGGATGGTTCACGATATTTAATACTTGATACATAATACTTACCACTTAAATTCCCCGCGTTTCAACATCTCATTGAAGCGGATAATATCGTAGGAGATGAATTCGTTTTCAATGGTTCCATCAAGCGCCATTTCGACTGCTTTAGGAAGAGAGACAAAAACCGACTCAATGTCTTCGCCGCGGTCTTTGGGGAGAGGGCTCCAGAAAAGTTTTTTTGCGGCAAATAAATAGATCTCCCAAATGAGGGTGCTGGCCGGGGATTTTTTGCGAACCAACTTGATGGTTTTAGCCGAATAGCCGGTTTCTTCACGCAGTTCGCGAAGGGCGGCTTTCTTTGGGGTGTCGCCGGGATGGTCCATCCGACCGCCGGGTAAGAACCAGACATTATATTTGTAGCCTGGGCGGCGCTCTTTAATCATTAAGAGTTCAGCGCGGTCGTTAAAAGCCAGGGTGCTGACGCTGGCTGGCCGTTCGCAGTATTCAAATACCGTGGCAGTGCCATTTGGCAATATTACGTCGCGTTGCTGTATGTTAAAAATTTTTCCCCGATAGGCGGTCGTAAGTCTGCCGAGTTTGATTTTTTTCATAGGTGAGTCAAAATGGCGGGGGTTATTTTCAGCCACCCCCGGGGCTACGTAGTCCATCTTTAATTCTTTGCCAGTCTCGGCGCGAGAGGCGGACGATTTGTTCGCGCCGGCAAAGAGAGCAGCGGATTGGCACTTCCAGGTGATTTTCCGAAGGCGCCTCTGGCAGTATTCCGTTAAAAGTTCTGGTCGCGCAGCATCCCGGGCAGTAGGAGCTCATGTTGAAGTTCATGGTCCCCCCTTTTTGACCGCTCAATCATGGTCGTTTAGAAGCTCTTGTTTAAAAGATGTGGGCAGCATTACCCACGCTTACTACAGTATCACAGACCAGCGCTCGTAGCCAGCTTGATTTTTATTTTTTTAAAGCTATTTTTTTGATAACGAAACCCGCGGTCAAAACCAGGGCCATAATGACGGCCACAATTTCAATTTTTTTTATCCAAAATTGTATCCCGTCCCACACCTGTCCGAAAAAATAACCCAGCGTCAGATATACCGCCGCGCTCACAAAAGCGCCCAGGATATTAAAGAAGAAGAATTTTTTTGAGGACATTTTGGAAAGCCCGGCGATGACGGGAACAATCGGACGAATTGGCCCAATGAAACGAGCCAGAATAACGCTTTTGTCTCCATGTTGGTGAAAAAACTCTTCACCTTTTTTTAAGTATTCAAGTTTAAATATTTTATGATCTTCTCGGAACCAAGCCGCCCCCCGTTTTCCTAACAAGAAACTAAGGGTGTCGCCAATTATTCCACCCAAGGCCGCGACCCACAGCGCGTCGCCCGGATCAAGTATTTTTTGTGAAACCAAGAAACCGGTAAAAATAAGCACCGTCGTGCCAGGGACGGCGAGGCCGATGAAGGCGATTGATTCTAAAATACAAATAAATAAAATAAGCCAGTATATCCACCGACCCCAGTGTTCAATCGTGGGGAGAAAATGGTTTAAAAATTCCACATTCAGTTGGTTTATTGTGTTATGAATAGTTACTTAGAAGATTCAAACGGTTGGAGCTTGGCGGCAATGCCAAAGGCCAAAGCAATGATGGCTAAATTTTTGATGATGTATTGTCCTTCTAGAGTAGGAACGAAAAGTCCTTGCCAGGTAATGGAGGTAAGGAGAACGAGCGGTAAGAAAGTGGTAACCATATGCGGAACAAGCAAAGCGATTGCCACCCGTTCAGCCCGCGGTACCAGAAATAACACACCGATAAGCATCTCATAGATACCGAACACAATAATAAAAGCATGAAAGGTAATAAAAGGCAGAGTTTTTGTGAGCAGGCCCTCAACCAGCGGATTGGCCGGGCTCACCAAAAAAAGTTTTAGCGCGCCGAACCAAAAAAAGACCACAAAAAGGGCGACGCGCGCCAAGGGACGGCTGTATTTTTTGAGAAAACGAATAATGGAGTAGTCCATTTTACCGAGCGAGGATGTCATATGATTATTATTTATTTTTAACGAGCCACCCTCATTCTCTTTTTAGTTTAAGAGAAGCGGAGTTGATGCAAAAGCGCTGGCCGGTAGGCTTGGGACCGTCTGGAAAAACATGGCCCAGGTGAGCGCCGCAGCGGCGGCAGACTACTTCGGTGCGTTCCATACCGAGAGTATTATCGGGAACTGTTTCGATGGTATCGTTGTTCACGGGCTCAAAAAAACTCGGCCAGCCGCACCCGGCATCGTATTTGGCGTCGGATAAAAACAACTCCTGGCCGCAGTTGGAACAGGTATAGGCGCCCTTATCGGTCGTGTCCCAGTATTTGCCCGTGAAAGCAGGCTCGGTGCCTTTCTCCCTGGTAACGTGGTAGGTCTCGGGGTCTAGTTCCTTTTTCCATTCCTCGTTGGTTTTGGTAATTTTGTCGGGCTGGTTCATACGGCAATCTTATCAGATTTTTATCTCTCGTGGCAAATTTAAAAAGAAAAACCCCACGGCCAAACACAAGGTTTAGGTGGGGGTGAGGAGGGGATTGGCTTCGTCTTAAGAAATTTATTTTTTGTCCGGGCAGTTGCTGCAATGCTTATCGAAAAGAACTTCAATAATTTGCCGACCGCAGTGCGGACAAGGGTAACAACAGGGCACGACATGATTCACCTCTACCTCGTCATGACAAGAACAACGGCACTCATCAGGACTGGGCGTACAATCTTCCATTTTATGTTCTCCTTTTGGTTGTTATCTCCCTGGACTTTACAACAATAAGGCGTTTTAGTCAATCTAAAAAGAAAACCGCGCTAAATGCAAAATTAAACAAAACACTCGCGACAGACCGGTTTGTATTCAAAGGTGCCGTCGTCGGGGATGACCGAGGGCACCTCCTCGGTAACAGGCACGCCCAATCGCAGAGCCTGCGTATACACGGCATTCGGGTTTTTGCAGGTTTCGCACACGGCCCGCCGGTAGCGCACTTCTTTTGGGCCCAGCTCCAAAAGACGGCGCACAATGCCGAAAAGCCGGCCCTGGTGATCCATATCTAATGATGAGACGATTACTCGCGTGCCTTTTTTGAGAAGTTTTTCAACCACCTCGGCTTCGGCTTCGGCAAACATGTTGGCTTCGTCTATGCCAACGACGCCGTAGTTTTCGTTCAGCGCCTCTTGAAGCGTGCCTACTTTTTTGGCTTCAATGGCGGCGCCATTGCGTGATTGAATCTGTTGATCGCGCACATTTTTTTCCGGCTGGTAGAGAACGAAGGGGATAGAAGTATATTTGAGCGGCGCGAAGTGGCTGATTAGTTCATACGATTTGCCGCTTTTCATCGGTCCAAGAATGAGAGTAAGGTCCATAGAAACAAATTAAGACAAGTATTTTTGGTTTGGGACATGGTGCATTTTTTCGAGCCCCTCGCCATCATATAACAGTTTTGCTTTTCTGAAAAGAGCAAAATTGGTACACGAGGGTGATGTTTCGAAGTTGAGCGCTTAGGCGTGGTTGACTGCCTCCTATCAATTTGTTACCCTGGTTATAATCGGCATACTGCCGAAGGAGGAAATTCATGGGCCACCATACCTTTTTCGCCTCTTTCTTCACTGCCTTGGTAATTTCTACCTGTGGCTGCGGCGCCAGCTACTCCGTGGACGCAGCCGATATGGAGAAAAAGGATCAAGGTGACGGCGGATCGGATCTGGAGACGAGCCTCACGTTCGATGCGCTCCCACCGGCAAAAGACCTGACGCCGTGGACAGCGCCACTATATGTGCGCTGTGACTATCGAATTTTTGAGCCGGCGCAAAATGGCGGCGGCACCGTCTATGATGAACTGTTCGAGGCCGTTCTTACTGACCGTGTCTGGCTGGAATGTCGTACCAGCCGCACTCAACAGTTCAACAACTGGCAAGATGACGGGATAGGATACTTCAACAAGCGAGCCGCAGATGAACTGAAGATTGTGAACAATGGTGTGGCCGGGCTCTATACTGTCTTTGAATCCAAAGACGGGAACGGCAATATTGTTATGTTGATGATAACGCCGCTCAATGGCGTTTGGCAACCGGGCGCCCTAGATATCGATTGGTCGGAGATACTAATCGAGGCCGACAGCAAAGGACGCCAAGGTCCATTCGTCGGCTGCTCGGTTCGGCGTGCAATGGTCATGATTACAACGACGGCAGACCGTGTCAAACAGCATGTTCCGCTAATTTGCCAATAAGCGACAATGGCCCTCCCGGTTGACGAGGGAGCGCGTCGCATCAACCCACGCTGCCCCACCCCGGGGCAGCTTTTTCTTTTTTAATGAACTCATAGCGAATCTCGCCAATTGTTGAGCCAACCATAGAAATAACTCGTTATCAGTTCAATGAAAGGAATGGTGAGCCCCCAGCGTTGCTTGGGTTGACCAAACGATTTTTTTCTGATATAGTTATTTTTTCTTAGCTCATCCCCATAAATTATGAATCACGGAGACGTTATCATCCGTTTTGATGAAGTTACCTTTAACTACAGTCACAACAAGCCCGTTCTTGATGGGGCTAGTTTTAGCGTGCGTGAAAATGCCAAGATTACCATCATGGGCCAAAACGGCGCTGGAAAGAGCACGATTTTTAAAATGATCACCGGAGAGCTTAAGCCGGACGGCGGCAAGGTGAGCCTTAGGTTGGGGGCTACTATCGCGATCGCCACCCAGGTGATGAAGCCGGAGAATTTGGAAAAAACCATTGAAGAGTTTTTTGCCCAGGCGTTTAATAAAAAAATGTACGATCTGCCGAAAAAAATTAAAAATATTACGGCGGTCGTGCGTCTCGTGGCGCCTCTAGATAAAAAAATTAAACAATACTCCGGCGGCCAACAGGCGCGGCTGCTTTTGGCACTGGCCCTTATTCAGGAACCGGATATTTTGCTCCTTGATGAGCCGACCAACAATTTGGACGCGCCGGGCATTGAGCACCTTACCCAATTTTTGATTGAGTATCCTAAAACGTGTCTGGTGATTTCGCACGACGCGAATTTTTTAAACGCCTTTACCCACGGAGTCTTGTATCTGGATTCCCACACTCACAAAGTGGAGCAGTACCTCGGCGATTATTACAACGTGCTATATGAAATTGAAGCCCAGATTGAGCGCGAGCGCGCCAAGAACGCCCAGCTCAAGCGCAGCATCCAGGACCGCAAAGATAAAATAAACTTTTTCTCGCACAAGGGCGGCAAGATGCGCAAATTGGCGAGCAAGCTCAAAGACCAGGTGGAAGAAGCCGAGGAGGAAATGGTGGATGAACGCCAGGAAGATAAAACAATACGCGAGTTCACGCTACCGGCGCAAACCGATATGGTCGGGCCGGTGGTGGAGATTAATTCGGTTGGCGTGATGGTGGATCATGAACCAGTAAGAAAAATTCTAACCGCACCAATTTCTCTTCGTAAAAAACAAAGGCTTTTGGTAAAAGGCCCGAACGGTATCGGTAAGAGTACTTTTTTAGCGGCTCTGGCCATGGGAACAGAAGAAGGCGCGGCAATCTCGCAAGATGTTAGAGTTGGTTACTATAGGCAGGATTTTTCCGGGTTGGATTTTGAGAAAACGGCGTACCAGGCGCTGGCGGAAATGATGGAGAATCCCGATTTTGCTAGGGCGCAAAATCGAGGATCCGCGATTCCGGCGAACCGGAATCGGGACAATCAAGAAATTTACGCGACCGCGGCGCAATTTTTGTTATCGGCGGAAACATTAAAAAACAACGTGGGGGCGCTGTCAGAAGGACAGAAAGGACTCTTGTGTTACGCGCGGTTTGTTTTGCAAAAGCCGGGACTCTTGATTATGGATGAGCCAACTAACCATATTAATTTTCGCCATTTACCCATCATCGCCAAGGCGCTCGCTGAATTTGAGGGCGCGGTGATTTTAGTGAGCCACGCGCCCGAGTTTGTGGAGCAGATTAACATTGACCAGATACTGGATTTGGGAACATTGTAATTTTTTTACTTTGTAGCACTCAATTTGCAATACTCAAGAACAGCTTTAATTTCGGCGTAACTTATTTCATCGCCCAAAGCAAACTTGAGCGGAGCAAGAAGTTGATTTCCGTGTTTTTCTATCGCCTCCATAATGCGGGGAATTTTATCGGCGGGAACGAACTCCTTCAATTCAATTTGGCCGGTGCCGACGCACTGGGCGAGGTGGTTTTCAATCGTTCCCGGCGAGAGATCGCGCCTGGCGGCGATATTCGCAATGGAATTTCCTTCTCGGTAGAGTTCGAGCGTTGTCGTGGTAGTGGTTGTCGCTCGGGGCGCGGATTTTCGTTCACGCTTTGGTATCTTTTCGGCAATGCGCGTGGCGCAATTATGGGCGGTTGAGTAAGCCTGAACCGTATTTAGAAACTGTTCGCCGTAGCGAGCGGTTTTATTTTCTCCAAAACCGGAAATTTTACGCAGGTCGATTATAGTCTGCGGCAAGTACGTGGCCAGTTCAAGTAACGTGGCATCTGAAAAAATAATATAGGCCGGCACTTGCTCGGCCGCGGCTATTGCCGCGCGAATAGATTTGAGGTTTATGAACAAATCTTTTTCGTATGGCAGCTCCGCCTTCGCTAAAGCTTCGGCGGGCACGTCGGCCAATTCTTTTTTGGTTGCCACTGCCACCAACATTACTTTTTCACTGCCACCGAGCACCGCTTCACTCTTTTTGGTAAGTTTAATAATAGGAAACTCGACCCCGCTTTGCTCTAGATATCCCCGGCCGATTAAATTTTTGATATGGTGAAACCAATCATCTTTCGAAATATCAGCCCCAATGCCATAGGTTTTGAGTTCTTTATGCCACGATTTTATTTTTTCCGCTTTGGAACCCCGTAAAAAATCTACCAGATACGTGAGGCCGTGACTTCCGCCCAGGCGCGCGACGGCGGACAGCGCCTTTTGCGCGATAATGGTGCCGTCAAATTGTTCATGGTTACTAAGGCAGACATCACAGCTTTTGCAATTATCACTTTCTGTGGTTTCCCCAAAATAGGCAAGAATTTTTTGGCGGCGGCACACCGACATTTCGCACAAGTCGGCCATTTGGGAAAGTTTGCGCAACATGATATTGGATTGCTGCTGGTTGCCATCAATCGCAGCAAATTTTTTGAGCTTCATCACATCGCCGCCGCTATAAAAAAGGAGAGCCTCGCTTTTAAGCCCATCGCGGCCGGCGCGGCCGGTTTCTTGGTAATAGCTTTCGATATTTTTTGGCAAATCAGCGTGCACCACAAACCGAACGTTGGATTTATTGATACCCATGCCAAAAGCAATGGTGGCCACAATAATTTTTATTTCATCTTTTAGAAATAAGGTCTGGTGGCGACCGCGCTTTTCAAGCGGGAGGCCGGCGTGATAGGGAAGCGCCGGAAAGCCATCGGCGGTTAACTTGCGGGCCAAATCTTCGGTTGATTGTCGTGATAACGCGTAAATAATTCCCGCGTCATCACGGTGTTTATTTAAATAATTCAAGAGCCGTTTATACATATTTCTTTTTGGCTCGATATAATAGTAAATGTTTTCCCGATCGAAGCTCGAAATAAAAGTTTGCGGATTTTGTAAAGCAAGTTTTTCCACAATATCATCGGCCGTGAGCTTGTCGGCGGTGGCGGTGAGAGCAATGGTTGGCACGCCGGGAAATTCTTTTTTAAGCCGGGCGAGCTCACGATATTCCGGCCGGAAGTCATGCCCCCAGGAAGAAATACAATGCGCTTCATCGATCGCGAACAGTGAAATGGGATATTTTTTTATAAACGTCAAAAACTGCTCCCCGCCAAACAGCCGTTCGGGAGCGATGTAAAGAAGTTTGAGCCGTCCGGCTTCGAGCGCCTGATAAATAGCCGAGCGGTCTTCGGTGGAGCTCATTGAATTGAGATAAGCCGCTTCAATTCCGTTCAGGCGCAAGGCATCGACCTGATCTTTCATAAGGGCGATGAGCGGCGAAATTACCACGGTGAGGCCAGGAAAAAGAAGAGCGGGAATCTGGTAGCACAGCGATTTGCCTCCGCCGGTCGGCATGAGCACAAAGGAATCGCCTTGGTTTAATACCCGGGTAATGATTTCTTCTTGATTGGCGCGAAAAGCGTTATAGCCAAATTTGTTTTGGAGGATATCGAGGGGAGTCATAGACCAGGCATTATACAAGGGAGTGAGGGGAAATAAAACACAGAGTCAAGGGACCCTGTGTTTTATGAACTGCCCGCCTTCGCTAAAAAGCTACGGCGAGGTGAAAGCGGTGTGTCGTCAACGGTATCCGAACTTTATTTTAACTTTTTGAGGTTTCTTTTAAGAAATTCAGCGGTAGCTTGGACTACCTGCTTTTTTACTTCCGGATCAGAGGCAGCGACCCAGTTAGCAAAATTATACAATTTAACATTGTCTACTTCTATCCACTTACCATTTTTGTATAAAAAAACTAACAATGTCGTCATAGCAATTCGCTTGTTTCCATTTTGGAATGGGTGGTTTTTAATCATCAGATAAAACAGCATCGCTGACTTTTCAGTCAGCCCTTTATATAAAACTTTATTATCAAATTTTAAAAAGGGAGTAATGATGCAGCTCTCCAATTTATTCGGAAAACGCGTATTAAATTCAGGAATCGGTTCATCCCATTTCATTGTCTTCCTAGCCAAATCATAGGCTATGTATTCTACCTCTTTTAGAGTAATATCTTTCATAAAAATTACTCTTTTGCTAACAAACGCAGAGTTTCACCATAGTCATGCACAGTCTTGTCAACCGCGCTGTCAATTATTTTTTTGTCATTATCTGATAATTTGTTGCTCAAACCGGATACGTCAGCAATCTTGATTAAATAATTACGGCCTTTTTTAGTGGCTTTAATTTCTCCTTTTTGTATTTTTTTAAATACAGCAATACGGCTAACTCCTAATAAAGTAGCTAATTTTGTGGTTGATATGTATTTATCGTTTTGTTTTATCATACGTAGTTATTGTAAGCTATGTTAACCACTTTGTCAACAGTTAACATGGATAAAAAATAATTGGCAAAAATAAGCCAATTATTTTGCTTGGCGGACTTTGTCACGCTGAAACCTCGCCCTATCTTAAGAGAGAATAGACAGTAGAATTATTGCTAAAATTACTGCCCGCCTTCGCTAAAAAGCTACGGCGAGGTGAAAGCGGAGAGGGTGGGATTCGAACCCACGAGGCCTTGCGGCCTACCGCTTTTCGAGAGCGGCACTTTCGACCACTCAGACACCTCTCCATTGAAAATATACTTGGTATGCATGGCACAGCCGTCAGGCGAAGCCAAGCCACCTCTTAAGAATTGATATCTAAAACAAAGCGGAAGGGGTGAGATTCGAACTCACGGTACCTTTTGGGTACGACAGTTTTTCCGCCCAAGGCGGACCCGCCTTGGGCGGGCAAGACTTCACAGTAGAGCGGAAGGGGTGAGATTCGAACTCACGGTACCTTTTGGGTACGACAGTTTTCAAGACTGTTGCCTTAAACCGCTCGGCCACCCTTCCGTTCTACTGTAAAATTTTTATTTTAAAATATTTTTTAATAACCACTTAATCCTCTCCCGCCCTCTTCCACTTTTTAAAAATAGTTCTTCCCGTCTCGCATCGTTTTTTGATAGAAATGCTTCGTAGTAAATCAGTTTCCACGGACAACCATGTTTAGTTGCACTTACTTTTCCTGAATTGTGATAAGAGAGCCTGTTTTTGAGATCCTCGGTGCTGCCTTTATAAAGCTCTTTGGTTTTTGTACTTTTGAGTATGTAGACGTAGTGCATGTTAAGATAAAGTATGCCTTTCCGCCCTAGGCGGATCAGCCTTGGGCTGAAAACCGCTCTCGCACCCCTCCGCTCTGTTGCGGGAGATAATCAGTAAAATATCATAATTAACTTTAAAAATCAACCCCGCCCCATATAGCTCACATATAAAGATAAACCAGCCCGGTGAAGTGGGCTGGTTGTAGCCGGTTTACTTGGTGTTCGAGATGGGCAGCTCTTTCATCCGGAGCAGGGTCACGGTGCGTACGTGGTAAACACCGTCTATCTCCGCGTTCCAGATGACGAGAAAATCACCGCCAACCAAACGAGTGTACCAGAACCAGAATTTGTCTCCTACTTTCTCTTTGGATTCCTTCCACATTACAACCTCGCCATCTCCTCTCCAGCTAACTATTTGAGCCGAATCTACCTCTATCGGAAGCGAGAATGGATGGCCCACTTGGACCCAGGCGCCGCCGGAATGAGTCATCTTCAGATGGAGATCGGGCGCGTGTCCGAGCTCCCCCCGAGGAGTTTCGTATTTCCCTTTGATCACGGTCATGTTGCCTCCGGTTTGGGTAGTTTCACTTAGAATAGCAAGGTTAGGCAGAGAAGTCAATCCGCCAGACTATCTAATTTTATTTTTTTTAATGAAGCCTGCAGCTAAAGACACAATCTTTTTTAGACCGTCTTTCACCAAGAGTCCGCGCGCTCGGGCGAGAAATCCAAGGAAAAGCGCGGTAATTCCTCCGGCGGTCGCGGCCAGATATTTTTTTCGTTCCGCCCGGGCGTTGTTTGCTTCAAGCAGGGCCCGTTCTTGTGCCGCGGTTTCCGAGAGGCCAAGCTCTTTGATATCATCGTTCCCGCGCGGCCACAGTTGCCAACCCGCTTGGCTTTGTTCCAGAATCCCCGTAATTTCTACTCGTTGCCCCAGAGCAAATTGCTGCCGACCAATATGCGCGCCTTGTTTAAAATATATTTTGAGCTCGCCCGATCCATCATCCAGATAGACAAAGTTACTTTTTATTTCGGTAATTTCTCCGGTCACTTTAATTAGCGTCCCGAGCACTTCTTCGCTAAGATTATCAAGCGTGATCTGGTTTGGTTCTCCCGTGTTTGGCGCGGCGATGGCCAAAATATCTATGGCGGTCTTGTCTTTTATTCTCAAGCGTTTCGTCCCGTTAGCGGCACTTATGATGCCAACCGCCTGAACGTAGTCGCCGAGAGCGAGCTCGGGAAAATCTTTTTTATTTTGATAAATTTGGAGGCCGCCGTTGTCGTCGCTTAAATAAAAATATTGGGCGCTAAAGGTATTGGGGAGCGCGGTAACAAGGCCGCGCACGGTGAGGTAGGCTCCTTTTTCGATCGTCCGAGCATCGGCCAGGGCGAAGCGACCCCGCGAGGCTACGCGCGGAGAAATTATTGCGGTGATTTTTTTACCGGCAACTTGTTGCGGCGCTTGAGTGTTGGCGCGGCCGGGTGTGGGAGTGTTCACCCAATTAAACTCACCGTTCATGAGGGCAAAGCTTTGCCCCGGCGAGCTTTGGGATAATTTGACGAGATCAACCGGGCGGCGATCGGCGGAGGATAATTCTACCTTATCGCCGGCATTATTAAGATGTAGACGGGTGGCCAAGCTAAAGAAAGTTAAAAATTCATGCGGCGGCATAATTGTTTTTTCGGGAACGGTGAAAGTTTTTCCATTTTTAATGCCAATCTGCCAGCCGCTCACGTTCACAGTGCTTGAGCTGTCATTGTAGAGCTCAATGAATTCATTACTATCAACGCCGGCCGGGTTCGGGAAAACTTCATTTATGACTACCGCGTCGTTGGTGGCTCCATTCCAACCGATTGCAACAGCGAGTTGTTTTTCATCAGCCGTGCCGGCGGAGCTGGTGGCGAAAATGGTGATTGCATAGAGTCCGGAGGTGGCGAAAGCACGGCTAATTTTTTCTCCCGGGAAGGTAGAGCTGGTATCGCTAAAGTTCCAGAGAAAATGTAGCTCCCCGCCGCGCGGATCGGCAGTTCCAGCAGCGTCAAAAGTCAACAGTTCTCCGGGTTCGCCGCTAGCTGGCGCGGTAATTTTCCAGAATAAATTTATAGTATCGGGAGTGTCAATGATATTCGGCTGGTTTTTGGTAACTTCTTCACTCCAGTGCCAGCCGTTGCTGTCGCGGCTATAGCTCAAACCCTCAAGCGCTTTAAGATAGCTTGCGATATCGGCAATATCCCCCGCGGGATTATGGAGGCGAATTTCTTCGGCGGTGTTATTCAGCGAGAGGCCGGTTTTGGTTCTTTCCCAGGCCGCAACTTCTCCCGGATTGATGCTGCCGGTAAGCTTAAATTTTTTAGCCGCGTCGGCTAGGCTCCAGCCGGCCAGGTCAACCGTTGCCGAAGAAATATTTTTAATTTCAATAAATTCATCTTCCAGATCTGGTCCCGGCGGATTAGGATAGAGCTCGTTTAAAATAAGTGGCGAGGTAGAGGTGGCAAGACGCGTTTCCGAGGCAACGATTTTTTCTCCGGCTATTTGTGGAGTAATCGCGGATCCCGATGAGGAGGGTGAAGAGCCGGTTGACGACCCGCCTCCGCTACTACGCTCAACGACTGATGGTGAGACGATTGTGTTGGCTAGTCCTGGCGTTGGCTTAATCGTAATCGCCCAGTCGGAATCGCTGCCACTGTCGCGCCCGTCAATTTTTCTGGCGAGAACCAGCCCCTTAGCGGGAATTAAATTTCCACTGTAGTTGATTTGGTTTATCGTGGCTCCACCAGGATTTTTTAAAGAAACAATGTCTCCGCTATTATTTAAATAACTGTCAGTCAAAAGATCAACCACGAGCCACCCGCCGGCCGCGATAGTGTTGCCAAGAACTTTGCAGGTGGAGGTGGTATTCCTGGCGTCACAGAGGATTCCGCCGGTAAGATCGAGATTTTCGGATGAATTGTTATAGAGTTCCACCCACTCATTGCCGGAAGCAGGGTTGGGCAGGAGCTCATTGATTTTTATTTTTAACCATGTTTCGGAGGTGTTAGGCAAGGAAGTGGCCGGGGACGATGGGCTAGTTGTCGTTGGAGTGGCAGTTACGGCAGCGGCAATGGAGAAATTACTATTGATGAACCCAAGCGTGTTGCCGGACGCGTGTTCCTGCCAGTTGGCGCTTGTGTAATCGATGAGATTCGGATCGCGGCGCTCCAGTGAAAATTTAGTTGTTGGGAGGTAAGTAAATTTTTCGATAAAATTGCCACTCGAATCTTTGAGACCGATTTCTTCGCCGTTTTCGCTTAAACTCGTCCAGGACGAATCAAAAACCGATCCGCCGAATGCCGGATGATCGGCGATGAAGGTGGCGGCGTTCTGGCAGATAGCGGCATATTCGCCTGGGAGAACGATGCTATCCGAGCCCGTCGCGTTGAGGCCATGGTTGGTATTATTTTCCCAGAATTTCCAGCCGGTGAGATCGACCGGTTCGTTTCCTTTATTCCAAATTTCAACCCACTCATGCGTGCTCGTGGGGTAGGCGCCGATTTCGTTAATAATTATGTCGGCGGGGGCGGAGAAAACAGCGGTGAAAACAAAAAAGCCGCCGAAGAGAACGACAGTTAACCAGATTATTATCCTGCGGGTGATCCCTCGTAAGGGGAAAAACTTATAGTGTGTGGGCATAGAAACCGCTCATTAGCCCCTCCCGGAGAAAACTGATTTCAGTATAGCAAAAGCGTTTAGGGAGTCAACTCCGATTGTTTAGAAAAAGCCCCCGGCGTTATGCCGGGGGGTACTCGTTGTTCGAGATTTTTTACTTCCCGAAAAGGCCGAAGTGGCCTTGGGACGGGATGAACACCGGGTGCTCGTCGCCGATCGCTTTCAGAACTTCTTCCGTCTCCTGGCGCCAGCGCAGGTCGGAGGGCATGAGATCTTCGGTAAGAAAGCAGTCGTCAGCGCCAGCCCTGGTAAGGAACAGGGCGACAACCGGAGAAGTGTGCCCGCCATGGAAGAATTCGTTTACTTCTTCGGCGCGCTCTCGGCGAGTTCGTTCCTGGCCCAAGAAGTCGGCACCGTGGTCGTAGAGCTGGAGGCCGGCTTTGGTAATGCCAACCAGGCTTCCTCCGGCCAGACAGCGACCGATGGTGATTCCGCTCTCACCACGCAGAGCGATTTTTGTTACTACCGGCTTGTGGCCCGGCGGGCCACAATTTACCCGATAGACTGATCGCGAGTGGGAGCTCACTGTTACTGCAAAAAACTCTTGGAGCGGAAGCGGCTTTGGCGTGCCATGCTTGGCATAGTAGATGTTCCGTTCCTGCCAGCACTCGGCGCAGTTTTTTATGGTGACGCCGGTGGGAGCGAGCGGCCCCCAGTGTCGGATCGTGACACCCTGCTTGCCGCAGTCGATACAGGATCTTCTCGGCCAGTCCCCGCGCAACGTGTCAGCCATGGCAGCCTCCGTGGTTGTTGGATAACGCTATTAAAGCAGAGAAGAGCTGTTTTGTCAATCCCAAAAAAGAAAGCCCCGAACGTGCTAGCTCGGGGCATTGTTTCTAAAAAATAAATCAAGAGAGGCACTCGGCCGTTTCGGTACAGGTGTAACCAGCGGCTCGTTTGTAACGCTCGATCTCTTGAGGATCACCCATGGCTTTTGCCGGGTTATCGCTCAATTTTACCGTCGATCGGCCATCCGCTTTAGAGATTTTTACCACAATCGAAATTGGCTTCAGTCCGAGATCGTTAGTCAGGTTTGTGCCAACGCCGAAAGTATGACCGATTCGTCCGCCAAGGCGGCGGTGTAAGTCGATCATTAATTCAACATGTAGCTGATCGCTGAAAACGATGAGTTTATTTTCCGGTTGAACGCCATGCCGACGGTACCACTCTATCGCTTTTTCGCTGTAGTCGCTTGGATCGCCAGAATCTTGGCGCGTACCCTTCCAATCGCGCGCCACATCAGCTGGCGCAGTTCTGAAAAAGAAGTCGCTTCCGAAGGTATCGACAAGTGCGATGGAAAGACCAGAGCCATACAGACCATACCAGCCGCGGAGAACTTCGTTTTGTGCGTCGCTCAAGATCTCCGAATCCGGTCGATCTCCGTTGGCCCCCGCAAACGCACGAGCCGCAATAACCACTGGAAGTTCGTGGGCAGAAGTCCCCATCGGCAGCAAACCATGCTTCATGGCATAGAGCACGTTGGAAGTACCTCGCAGCTGATGTGGCAACTCCTCTTTAAGAACACCAATCACGTAGTCATGCCATAGGCCGCTGAAGCGGCGGCGAGTGCCAAAATCACTCAAGGTGATGTCGGGATGCTGGCGCAAAGCTTGGATTTTTTGCAGCAATCGAGCGGTGCCGTCGGCATACACAGCATCTCGTTCAAAACGACTTCTATTTTCGAGCTGGGCTCGATAATAGAGCTCGTTGATGATGGAAAGGGCTATTGTTTCCCAATACATCACCTTCGGCCACGGGCCGGAAAACTCCAGCCGGTAATCGTCTCCGACTCGCTCGAGATCGTAGGGCGGCAACTCCATATCACGCAAGAATTGCAGAAAATCCTCGCCGAACATTCTATCGCCATATTCATTGGTTCCGCGAAGATAGTGTAGCTCGCTGTTGTTGAGGTGGAGTTTCCGCACATGATCCAATTCTCTCCGCAAATCGCTTCCGCGGATACACCGAGCAAGAGGCACCCCGGAGCGATTGATGAGACTAAACACAACTTTTATGTCTCGATAGCAACGGAAAACCAATTGTCCCATTGTAAACTTATAAAAGTCGATGTCCAGCAGCGACTGAATAATCGGATCATCACGCGTCCACTTCATTGAGCACCTCTTTGGTAGTTACGATTCCCGCGCCAGCATTTCGCATTTCTTCGATGGCTTTTTCGCCATCAGCTGGCTTGAGGTTCACAGCCCGACACGCATCAAGCATAAGAATGACGCGGTATCCCAACTCAAGCGCCTTTTTCACCGTCCAGAGCACGCAATAATCGGTGGCCAGTCCGCCGATGTAAAGCCGTGTCGCTTCCGGTCTCATCCCGCCATCAAAGGCGGAATAGTCATCGGCATCTCCCAGCCCCTTGGAAATTACTTGAAATTTGGGATAGTTCACGGGTAAACGGAGATTGGGGTGAAACTCGGCACCCGGTGTATTCTGTACGCAATGTACCGGCCATTTTTCGAAATGCCTCGTTTTAGCAGGATGCCAATCGCGGGAAGCGTAGATTTCCCAGCCCTGTTGCGCCGCGAAATCAATCATGCGATTGAGCGGGTCGATGACGTGATCGCCGTTCGGCACAGCAAGTGAACCGCCGGGACAAAAATCTTTCTGAACATCAACTACTACCAGCGCTTTCTTCGCCATGACGCCGTCTCCTTTTTGGAAGGTTGTCCCAACAAATCTATGGCGTATTATACACACCTCCAAAATAAGCGCAAGTTTTTTCTTGAAAATTACTCTTGAAAATTTTTTTGTTTTGCTGTACAAAGACTGTGGCTCTTTCCAACCAAAGACATTGCCAAGGAGGACCAGATGAGCATCCGACTGATCAACTTTGAGAGTCTGCCCTGCTGGTACGAGCTCTCGTGGCAAAAACTCGGAACCATGATCTTGCTCCGGGTACATGAAGATTTCATCAAGCACGCGGGGAACATCCCCGCCGACTACTCGCTGGTTGCCGAGCTCCAGCAAAATTTCAGCTTCGTCAGCTTTGCCGGCAGCTTTGATAAAGACTTTGGCTTCAGCCGCTCTTTTATCCGCCGAGAAAAAAATAATGGCTTCGTGACCTTCGCGATCCCGGTGCCGCTGGTTAGAAAATTAACCGGCAAACCCTGCGAAATTTGCGGTGACATCTATGATGTGCGGAAGGGACTCTGCCTGTTTTGTGGTGGAGTCGGAAAAGGGCACACTCTCGACTGGCCAACGGCTTTCGCGATTTCAGCGAGCTTCACAGTCTTTTTTAGCTGGGCGCAACTTTTCCAGAAAATCACCTCTGCCAAAAGAACCCAGCTCTTCACCGTGGAAACCGCCGCCAGAAGCGGTATGAACGGCGGTTCCTTAAGCGGAACCTACAGCATCCCGCTAACCAAGTGGCTTGGTTCTCGCGAAATTGGAAAAAATATTCCCGAATTGATCGAGGCCATGAGCGCCACCTATCAACGCCTGTTCGGTCCAAACTTCGCGCCGGTCGCGGACGAACTTCAGGCGTATGTAGCCGACAAAAGGGGTTGGCTCAACGTCATCGGCCCACACCGCTGTTCTCTTTGCCCCTCGGAAACAACAATGATGGCGGAATGTGGCTACGACTTCACTTGCCACAATGTGGATTCGCCCATGCAACAGCTGGTATTGCTCGCGGGTCTTTCCGCCCTCCATGACCTCGCGCGGCGCGAGGGAGTGGGAACGCTAATCTAAAAAAGGCCCCCCGACGTTCCGCCAACCGGCGGAGTCTGGGGGCTTTCTTTTTTTACTTCACCTCCAACAAATCATGCGGGCCGCTTTCGCGCGCCCCGGCGGTAGTAATCTGAACGAACTCAACATTATTTTGAAGCTCCGCGATGGTGTGTGAATTGGTGTAGCTCATACCGGATTTGAGGCCGCCGATGAGTTGCCCGATAAGATCGGTTACCGGGCCTTTGTAGGGCACCACCGACTCGGTGCCTTCGGGCACGACCTCGCTCAAGTTTTTTGTTTCTTGTTGAAGAGTTTTTCGGCGCTGGGCCACGGCAAAGCTCGCGCTGCCGCGGCAGACTTTGTATTTTTTATCGCCGCGGGTCATTACCACTCCCGGGCTTTCCTTGGTTCCAGCCAAGAGGCCGCCCAGCATTACCGTATCCGCGCCGGCGCCGAGCGCTTTTACAATATCACCGGATTTTTGAATACCGCCGTCGGCAATTACCGGAACACCATATTTTTTCGCTACTTCAGCGGTTTCTAACACGGCCGTAAGCTGGGGTACGCCGCAGCCCGTAACCAGGCGGGTAATACAGGTAGTTCCCGGGCCAACTCCGACTTTAATAGCATCCACGCCAGCCTCGCAGAGTTCGCGCGCCGCCGCGGCGGTGGCAATGTTGCCGGCGATGAGCTGGGCGTTAGGGCAGGCTTCGCGCAAACGCACAATCGCGTTAAACATAATATCGGAGTGCCCATGAGCGATATCAATAACCAGAACATCGGCGCCGGCGCGGGAGAGTTCTAGCGCCCGTTCTACATAGTCGCCCTGCACGCCAACCGATCCGCCGACCATTAATCGTCCGGCGACATCAATATTAGCCAGCGGGTAGTCGATTAAATTTTTAATATCCGCCGCGGTGATGAGACCGACGATAACATCGTTTTCATCGACGAGCGGCAGTTTTTCTATTTTATTTTGCCCCATTTTCTCTCTAGCTTCTTTAAAGGTGGTGGCGCGGTGGCCAACGACAACTTTCTCGCGCGGCGTCATCACGTATTCAATAAGCTGGCCATCATCTCGCGCGAACAAGAGGTCGCGGCTCGAGAGCACGCCCCGCAGTCGGCAGTCGCCGTTCGCGACGAGTAAACCGCCTACCCCATAGTGCGCGATAAATTTTTTGGCTTCGCCAATGGTTTTGGTGGGGGCGATGGTGTAGGGGTCGGCGATAATAAAATTTTGGGCGCGCTTCACGCGTTTAATTTCTTCCACATTTTCTTCAATCGTCATGAAACGGTGAATAATGCTGATGCCGCCGAGGCGCGCCAAGGCGATAGCCATTTCAGATTCGCTCACCGTGTCCATATTGGCGCTCACGATTGGGATTTTGAGAAAAACCTTTTTAGTTAAACGCGCCGTGGTAACGGCTTCATTGCGTGAAATAAGGGTAGATCGTTTAGGTACAACCAGTACATCGTCGTAAGTGAGAGCCAGCGGGATAGAACGCATAAAATTTGTTTAAAGCTAAATTCCACACCTTGGGGATTATATCACTAGTATCAGGGCGCTGCCAACTCTGTCTCGATGCCCATCGGAATGAGGTTAGAATGTTTCTGGGAAATCCGCCAGAGGCGGATTGTTATTCCCAACAAAATTTACTGCGTCTAACGACTTATAAATTTTGGGCGAGTAACAAAAAGAAAAAGCCCGCCGGTGTTTTACCGAGCGGGCGGATTATTTGGGAGTGTAGCTTACTTGCTCACTACTCTTTTTCAGCTTCTTCAGCTTTAGCGGCGGGGGTCGTGTACGAGCTGCTCTTGACGTTGTAGAGACGTTCACGGATCACACCGCAGGCCTCTTTGGTCAGACCCAGCTCCTTGAACGCGTTGTTCCAATTCCCGCCCACGACCTGCACACGGTTGTACAGACCAGAGATGTGAACGAGGTTGCCGGTACCGTTTTCTTTCCAGTAAATGCCGTCGGATTGCGGCTCATTATCGATCGAGGTGTCCTGGAGCGCCCAACAGCGGAATGGCCGTCCTTCGAGATCCATCTGCACCACGACCCAGTCGGCGCCGAAATTCTCGGCTTGGCAGGATGAGCACGATCGGCTAATCCCCGCGCACCCGACGAGCAGGAGTGCGTACATGGCGGTCAAACTGCTGAAACGTCGCTTTTTCATTGGTCCCTCCGTGTTGCCCGTAAGTCTGTACGGGATAAAAACATACTAGCTTTTTGATTATAATTTGTCAATAGCTAACACTACGATAGTCGATATGCAGTTAAATTAAAATTATTTTTTGTATACACTACTCTAGACAAACTGTGGATAACTTTGTGCATAGACATCAAAAACTGGGTATAAGTTTAGTATCACAAGGTATATTTTTCTTTTATTTTAGCCAAAATTAATTTGTGTATACTAGTGTAGACAAATTTTTTAGCAAAATCGAGTGGTTTTTAGTAATTTTTTGGCTAACCCAAGCTATTTTTTTGCTAAAATTGCTTACTATTGACAAATTCACCAATCTATGTTATACTTAATAATGTAGTTCATTTTATTAGGCTATACGTCTCCTAACTACGAAGATTCTTGGAAGAAAAGGGCTTACAGTTGCTCTCATCAATGCAAAAGGGCAGCGGCTAGTCCATCTCCTTGTCTGGTAACCTCATTATTTTGCTTCCCCAAGCTTCGGCGCGGGGCAGCAACGAGGAAATACCTTCAAGTGGTTGAGACGTTTTCTGTTACAGTGTCAGTAATCACCTCGTCGACATCGACGAAGTGCATTCTCGCTGTACAGTCTTAAACGGCGAGAACCTTTTATTAATTATAATCGGGTTAACCCGCCGTTTTTTTATTACACGGATTATTGGCCAACACATCCCTACCCCTCTTTTTAGAGGGGATTACCGAGTGAAGCCAAACCACAGCCTGTTTCTTGACTAGTTTATGTTAAATCTAGTATAATGATTCAATACTATATAGTTACCTTCTATGAATATGTCTAGAAATACCCCTAAAAAGACCGTGGCCGCAGCCTCTTCTCCAGAGTTTCTCAAAAAAGTTAAGGTAACGTTGCTTGAACAAAAGGCAACGCTCGAAGGAGGCTTGGCTAAATTTGCAAAAAAAGATAAGCGCGCCGCCACTACGGACTACGACGCCACGTTCCCCAATTATGGCGACTCCGAAGAGGATAATGCGCGCGAGGTAGCCGACTATGAAGCTAATTTATCGATTGAGCACGACATGGAAAAAACTCTGCGCGACGTGGATGCCGCCATCCGGAGAATCGCTAAGGGAACTTATGGCGTTTGCAAATATTGCGGGAAACCAATTGACGCAAAGCGCATGTTGGCCAGGCCAACCTCCAGCGCTTGCGTGGAATGCAAGAAGACTATTCAACAAGAGGTGTAGATTAGTCCGTAAAGTCATAAAGTCTATAAAGTCGGAAAGTTTTTAAAATGATTGAAACATTTGTAAAGTTTCAAGAGTAAAGTCACCTATGCTTAATAAGAAGCCTACACTGATATTTATGACGTGCGGGCTTTTTTTATTGCTGGATCAATTTTTAAAATGGCAAGCTCTCCGCGATTGGCAGAACCCTGTTCTGCCGCATAAATTTTTTGGCTGGTATCCTTTTTTGAATTCCGGCATGGCTTTTAGTTTGCCCGCGCCAAACTGGCTGGTGGCGGTGCTTTCTTTGCCGATTATTGGTTTGGTGTACTATTTGTCCGGGAGAATGTATCATATCGGAGAGTTTCGGAAAGCTTGGGGGTTGGCATTCATTTTTACCGGGGCTTTGTCTAATTTGATAGACCGGATAATGTATCAAAAGACGGTAGACTATATTCGTTTGTTTACCGGTGTCATTAATGTGGCGGATGTTCTGATCATTGCGGGATTTGTGATTTATATATTTGTTAAATCCGATTGTCATTTCGAGCACATTCGCTGCGCTCAGTGTAAACTCCGTGAGAAATCTCTGTCTTAAACGACGCAACGGACAGAGATCCCTCGTCGTCCCTCGCTTGAGATGACAAAAGGTTGGATTAGAATTTTCTTGTTTATATGTTTATTAAGTTAAACTCGGCTGCCGTCGTGGGGCTGGAATGCGTGCCGGTGGAGGTGGAAGTAGATATTCATAAAGGCCAGACGAATTTTAATATCGTGGGGCTGGCGGACACTTCCATCAAAGAAGCTAAAGACCGAATTTATGCCGCTTTGAAAAATTCGGATTTTTCATATCCGTTTAATTTTCGCATTTTGGTAAACTTGGCGCCGGCCGACACCAGTAAAGAAGGGTCGGCCTACGACCTCCCGATGGCCGTTGGCATTATCGCTATCAGCAATGATTTGAAACTCAATTTAGAGGACGCTCTTTTGGTTGGTGAGCTCGCGCTTGATGGGCTGGTACGTCACGTCGCCGGTATTTTACCGCTCGCGTTGTACGCGAAGAGACAGGGTTGGCGGCGGTTGTTTGTACCCGAGGCCGATGCGATGGAGGCGGCGCTGGTGGAAGGCGTTGAGGTATATCCGGTGAAAAATTTGAAGCAAATTATGGCGCATATAACCGGCGGAGAAGCAATTGCTCCGTTTCATCGCCCTGACAACTGGAATAGTTTTGAACCACCAAGTTACGAAATGGATTTGGCGCTCGTCAAAGGCCAGGAGTTTGCCAAGCGGGCTTTGGAGATCGCGGCGAGCGGAGCGCACAATATCCTCATGAGCGGGCCGCCCGGATCCGGCAAAACTCTTCTCGCGCGCACCCTGCCCTCCATTTTACCGCGGCTTACCCAGGAAGAAGCTATTGAGGTTACGAAAATTTATTCGGTGGCTGGTCTTTTACATAATAGTTTTATCAAAACCAGGCCGTTTCGTTCTCCGCACCACACAGCTTCCGGAGCGGCGTTGGTCGGCGGCGGCCGAGTTCCTCGGCCGGGCGAAATTTCTTTGGCGCACCGCGGTGTTTTATTTCTGGATGAGTTTCCGGAATTTCCGCGGTTTGTGATTGAGAGTTTGCGCCAGCCGCTTGAGGACGGAACCATTACCGTGTCTCGCGCCCAGGGAACCGTTACGTTTCCGGCGCATTTTATTTTGGTCGCGAGCCAAAACCCATGCCCCTGCGGTTATTCTTCCGATCCGGATCACCCGTGTACCTGTAGCCCCATTCAGATCATCCGCTATCAAAAGAAAATTAGCGGGCCTCTGCTCGACCGGATTGATCTTCATGTGGAGGTGCCTCGGGTGAAGTTTGATAAACTGTCCTCGCCCGATCTAGCCGAGCCTTCTGTCCGAGTGCGGGAGCGCGTGGAAGCGGCCTGCGCCATCCAAACCCGGCGGTTTAAAGATTCGCCGGTTCACGCCAATAGCGAAATGCGCAATGCCGAGATTCGAGAATTTTGTAAGGTTGACGCGCAATCGCTGGAACTTTTGCGGGCGGCTGTAACGCAACTTCATCTTTCGGCGCGCGGGTATAATCGTATTTTAAAATTAAGCCGGACGATTGCCGACCTCGCGCAAAGTGAGCAGATTGCTCTTGAGCACATCAGCGAAGCGCTGCAATTTAGAACGAGAGTGGAGAACTAAATATTTGTTTGATTTCGCAACTCAACAAAAAATATCCTCCGCCTAGGCGGAGGATATTTTTCTTTTACTTCTTAGCTAACTCTTTCGGAGCTTTCTTGGTGTAATATACTTCGACATTCACCCGCTTGACTCCAAATTTGAAAGCTTCGCCTTTCTCGGAATCAAACCAGATATCCATTCGGCCATAGCCATAGCGGGAGTTCATGCGGTCTTCAACAACGAAAACCTTTTCGCCGTAGAGCGAAGGAATTTTTATTTTAGTGCCGAAGGGCAGCCAGTTGGCGGCAATCATACCATCATGGACGCGTTTACCCGTAGCGGCGATAAAGGGGCTGTCGTCGGTTTGGTCCGGGGTGCTGGTATAGGCAGTGATGACTGCTTTTACCACCTTGTCGGCGTCGTTTACGCGGTTTTCTAGCGTAGTGCGGGGGAACATATTACCCTCAACAGATTCTCGGATTACCGTATCTTGGGGAAGGAGAGAGGTTGGATCGGTAGCCTTGGCATAGGCAAAGTTTGGTCGGACAACATTGGCTAAAAGTGTAATTAAAGCCAAAACATTAATTCCATAGCGCACCCAATCCTTGGCAGCCATTTGTTTGAATAAGTTCATAGTCATTAGGCGTTAACAACCCGCCAAAGGCGGATTGTTACTGCTAGTGAAAACATGTTCGTCCGCTGAGGCGAACTCCACGTTTTCAAGCCAGTAACAAAAAGTACCTTATTGAGGTACTGTCGCTTCTAGGCAACGAATTAGTATATCACAAAACCGGTTCTTTGTCAAGGCCTTAGAGGAGTTTTTTGGCTAATTTTAGCTATTTATGTAGGTAACCACTCTGGCTTTTGAGGTAAAAAGAATCCTCCTTCGCTAAAGCTTCGGCGGATTGTTACTGCTAGTAAAAATATATCCATATTTTCAAGCCAGTAACAATAAGAAAGGCCCCCGATGTTCCGGGGGCCAAGACGCTCCGAAGGAGCGTTAGTGGGGAAAATTACAAGTTATTTAGTTAGGACTGCGGTCCTTCTTACTTTTTTCGGGCCGCACCCAGCTTGTTGTCTACCGCATACTTCGCCTCGACTTTCATCGAGGCCAAGCCAATCGCGCGCATGTGCTCCATGGGGATGGTCATCTTGAAATACCGTCCCGGCTGGGTATAGACACAGAGGTCCACACCGGCCGTCCGCGGCAAACCGCCATAGGCGAGTTCGGTTGCTGACACTCGCTGTGTGCACGGTTTTTGGTCGATGAACCGACCCATGTTATCACCGCTCTTATCAACGGCCAAGTACGACTCGTGCGTATGGCCTGCCTTGATAACATCGGCGTCCTGATTACGCGCCTTATTTAAGATGGCGTTTGGTTCGTGAGTAAGCCCGAGCCGGTACGTTTTCTGGACCAGGAGCTTGCCATCATGCCCCATACCGTATCGTTCAATAATTCCTTGCCGGCCAACGCTGTAACCGCCCAAATGCACAACCATTTCTGGCTTGACTGCATCTGACTGGTAGTACTGCGGTTCACCGCCGGCCAGGATCTTCAGAGGGAACGGCTTGCGCCACTCCGCCGGAAAATCTTCGTGCGCGGTTTTCAGCGCCAAGAGCCAATCCTCAAAGGCATTATGCTCTTGAATACCGACATCACGCACGGCGTTGGCAAAGTGATTTCCTTCCAACACGGCCAAAATGTCCATCAGCCGGGTCGGACTAAGATTAAGAATGCTCAAGAACTTCTCTTTAAGGAACAGGAGAACAGCTCTCATGGTGAGCTTCATGTTCTCGTTTGCTCCGCCCATCATGTCGTTAAGGAAGAAAAGAGAAGTTTTCAGCACGGCGTTATAGTCCGTCGTGTCCGTGGCCACCAGGCGCGCGGATACTTCTTTAGCTTCCTCCATCCACTGACGACGGAATTTAGTCGCTTCTTTCCAGGCCTTAGAATTGGCTTCGGCCAAATCACCCAAGTTAAGGATGCCGCCGAGATAAACCTTTTGCCCGTACAGCTCGAGCGGATTCTTCATGAGCTGTTTAACCATGGCAAAGGTACCAAGCGTACCCATCGGATCCATCTCGGGAGAATTCAGGTGATTATCCGAGTCGTCCTGGCTCATTACGGCCTTAAACGGCTCCAGCACCTGCTTATTACGGAACAGCCGGTACATAATGGGTTCAACGGACATCAGTCCATGCCGGTGTTTACGAATCATGGTCACACCAGACACCGACCTTTTGGAATTCCGAATGAACACCGGATGAGAAGCGCTGGCAATCGGTTTGCCACCGCGCGTCCGGCCCGGCTTCTCTCGGTTAAGATACTTAGCGATGTTATCCTGCGGTTCAAAAGGCATACCGGCCAGAAACAGCACGTGCTTCACGCCGTCACTGTTGCCGGTATAAAAAGTATTGACGTGCTGCATGCGAATTTCTTCCGCGGTAATATTGAGCCGCTGCCACCGAGCAAGGAATTCCCCGTGGTGTCCGCTCTCCATTACCACGTCAATATCGCTAGCCGAAGCTTCCAGCTCCGTCAACACCGCCGCGAGGTTTTCACGGTAATCGGTCATGAGTCCATGATACGATTCCGCCAGCCGACGCACGCGCCGCATCGGTTGCCAGGTGCGTCCGCGGTCGTGGGCGTAGTCAATGACGAGCGAGCCGAAGACAATGACTTCCGGCTTGGTGACGATCCGGATGTCGTGCTTGCCTCCAAGCTCGTAAAACCGCTTATACATCTGGCGGACATGCTCGGCCACGCGACGCTGGTACGCCGGGCTCGTTTCCGGTTCACGATAGTTCTTGAACTCTTCCGCGAGCTTTTCATTTTTAGCCGTGAGGCGCTCGACCTTACTTTTGATAAGCTCAATCTCTTCTTTACACTTCTTGATTTCTGCGTCAAGCGCGTCACGTTCGTCCTTTTTGCCCACGACCTTACTCAAGAGCTTTCGTTCCGCGGTCAGGGTATTCAAGTTATTGACGAGGCCATGTTCCTTCTTACCAAGAAGGCGCTTTACCGCCGCGAGCTCCGCGTCGATTTCTTGGAGACGCTTTTCGTTTCCCGCCTCCTTGAAAGCCTTCCGCTCAGTTTCGAACTCGCCCTGTTTGGCGATGAGGGCGATATCGGCTTTGACTTCGGCGATCTCTCGATTGGTAGCCGCGACGCGTTTTTTGGCGCGTTCCTCCACCTGCTTGGCGAGTTTGGCTTCAAGTTTGCGCAGCCGATCCTGAAGGTCGGTTTCCTTGAGCTTGCCCAAGCCATGGAGCGCTTTTTGCAGGTTTTTGATTTCCTCTTCCAGACTTTTCTGGGAGGCCGCCACCTTTACCTTGGCCGACTGAACAATGACGCGAAGCATGCGTTCGCAGTTGCTGTGGAAGTCATCGGAATCAACCGAGTAAACGATTTTGACCTTGGGCAACGCCGCGCGGAACATTCCGAGCAACTCATCTTGGATCTTCATGAGTTCGTTGAAAATCCAGTGAACGTGCTCGTGCCGCGGGACATCTTCGAGGTGCTTGAGCATCTCTTCTTCCGTGCGGTTATAGAACGCCACGCGGTCGGCGAGAATGCCGGGGCGATGGACGCTCGTGAGGCCGTCCAGGAGAACACCGGTGAGATCCGGCGTCTTTTGGAGGTGCGCGATGAGCGTCTTGACATCTTCGGCGTCATAGTACTCGGTCCCGGGCGAAAGCTCGCTCACGTGAGCGACGCAGTCCACGACCGAAAGGTCGCAGAGATCCTTGAGCTCCTCTTCGGGATCCTTCTTCTTGTCCGACATGGGACACCTTTGCCTTCTCTGCCTTTTCGGCAGTTTGTTGGTTGTTTAGCACAATTGTTAAAGAGCCTAATTATATTGTAAGAATAGAACATCTATATTCATTTGTCTAGAAAAGTCAAGGGGAGCCAACAACTGGAAAAAATTTGGCAGTTGAGCTATAATGGCGATATTATCAGAGATTTTGTTATATGCCTATCCCAAAGCTAACTAAGCGCTCTAGCCGTGTTTATGGAGCGGTTTTTATTCCCGAACGGCGCCTGCCTGCCGGCAGACAGGGCCCTCCCCGCGCTCGTTTTTCTGTGTCTAAAGTAAAGAGCCTGGTCTGGCTCACGCTCGTGGGCGCAGGGATCCTTGTTATAGGCGGTACAATCGCGGTCGCGATTATTAGTCGGGATTTACCCGACCCCAATCATTTGGCCGATCGCCAGGTAGCCCAAAGCACAAAAATTTATGATCGTACCGGCGAACATCTTCTCTACGAAGTGTATCAGAACCAAAAGAGAACAATTGTCGGCCTGGATCAAATTTCTCCCCAGGCAATTCAGGCTACCGTGGCGATTGAAGACAAATATTTTTATGAGCATAAAGGCATTCGCTTGCTAAGTATTTTACGAGCCGGTTTTAATAACCTGATCGGTCGACGCGCCGGATCGGGAGGGGCATCCACTCTCACCCAACAGCTTATTAAAAATGCCGTGGTGGGCAACGAGCGCAGCTTTTTTCGTAAAGTAAAAGAGGCCATACTTGCTCTACAGCTAGAAAAAAAGTATTCCAAGGATGAAATTCTTAAATTATATCTCAATGAAATTCCGTACGGTTCAACTAACTACGGCATTGAAGCGGCGGCGCAAAGTTATTTTCATAAGAGCGCCAAAGATTTAACGCTTCCGGAAGCGGCAACGCTCGCGGCCTTACCCAAAGCGCCCAGCCGGTATTTAAATAATTTGAACAGTCTGCGCGATCGGCGCGACGCGGTTCTGCGGCTGATGGCCGAGCAGGGATATATCACCGAAGCAGAAAAAAATGAAGCGCAGAACGCGGCTTTGCGCCTCTATCGCAATAACGGAATTTTGGACGCGCCGCATTTCGTTCTGTACGTGAAACAGCTTTTAGCCGACCAGTTTGGGGAGACGCTCATAGACACCGGCGGATTTAAAGTCATCACTTCGTTGGATTACGATAAGCAAAAACTCGCGGAAAAAGTGGTAAAAGAAAATGGCGACCGTTTTGCCAAAGAGGCCAATGCCAACAACGCCGCTTTGGTTGCTCTTGATCCAAAGACAGCCCAGATTTTGGCGATGGTGGGTTCGCGCGACTATGAGAACGAAGACATTGACGGTCAATTTAATGTCGCGGTACTTGGAAAAAGACAGCCGGGCTCATCATTTAAACCATTTGTCTATACGGCGGCTTTTGAGAAGGGTTACACGCCCGAGACGGTGCTTTATGACGTGACTACCGATTTTGATTTGCGCGCCGGAGAAGAAAAGTATAGCCCGAAAAATTATGATGACAAAGAGCATGGGCTTGTGACCATGCGCAAGGCTTTGCAGGGGTCGCTTAACATTCCCGCGGTGAAGACGCTTTATTTGGTTGGCATCAACAAAGCGATTGAATTCGCCAAACGATTTGGCTATACCACCTTTACCGGTGATTATGGATTAAGTTTGGTGTTGGGCGGCGCCGAAGTCAATCTCTTGGAGCACACCAACGCGTATGCCACCTTAGCCGATAATGGCGTTTATCATACGCCCGTGAGCATTCTTAAGGTAACAAACGATAAGGGCACATTTTTGGAGTGGAAAGAATCAGAGGGCGCGGAGGCAGTAAAGCCAGAACTCGCGGCCATCATTACTAATGTTTTGAGCGACAATGCTTCGCGAGCTTTTATTTTTGGCGTCAACAGCACACTCGTTTTGCCCGATCGGCCGGCGGCCGTCAAAACCGGTACGACTAACGACAATAAAGATGCTTGGACACTGGGCTACACACCTTCCCTTACCGCTGGCGTGTGGGTAGGCAACACCAAACCATCCCCCATGAAAGCGGGGGGGAATAAATTGGCCGGCGTAATTTGGAATCAGTTTATGCGCGAGGCTTTGAAGAATACTCCGGCGGAAGAGTTTCCCGCGCCGCCCGCGAATGATGCCGAGAAACCGGTGTTGCGGGGCGCGAGCGATGGAATTAAACTGCCGATCAACCGGCTTACCGATAAAATCGCCACCTCATCCACGCCGGACAATTTGATAATTGAGAAAGTTTATTTGCCGCCGCACGATATTCTTCACTATGTGAATAAAGATGACCCGCGCGGCGCGGCACCCGTTAATCCCGGCGACGATCCGCAATATCAGAATTGGGAAAATGCTTTACAAGATTGGGTGGTGAGGCAGCAGCAGGCGGGAGTGGCCTTGGCTCTTGAGGAACCGCCGACCGGGTATGATACCGCGCAATCGGTTGAGCTAGAACCGGTTTTGGAAGTTATTTCACCGACAGAGAACCAAGTGCTCGCGAGCCGAAACATAACGATTCAAGTTAAAGCGTCGGCTCCGCGCGGCGTGGCGCAGGTTTTGTATTATCTTGATGGGTTGAGTATTGGCGCGAGCAGCCAATTCCCTTTTACGTTTAATTACTATGCTCAAAAATTAGCCAAGGGCCCGCACACCCTCAAAGTAATGGCCCAGGATGATACGGGCAACAGCGCGGTTAAGGAAATTTTTTTTGCTCTTCAGGCGGATTTTGACGCCCCCACATTTGACTGGTTTGATGCTTCGCCCTTGTCTATCAAAGGCGACGCGTATCCCAGAACTTTTTATCTCGCGCCTTTTCGCTGGGAGGATGTTAAAGAGATAAAAATATTTTTGAAATCGGACGCGAACGAGAAATGGATTTATACCTTTAATCATGCCGAGGATAAATTGTTCAACAATCAACTTATGTTTACGTGGCAACGCAGCCCCGGAGCGGGGAGCTACACCCTGCGCGCGGTGATGACGGATGCGTTGAATAATGTAATAGCAAAAGATTTGAATGTGGTTGTGCAATAAAACGTAGAGACGTAGCGCTGTAGAGACGTAGCGCGCTACGTCTCTACGGTGATTATTTATAATAACGTCTGCGCCTTTGGCGCATCAAACCCAAGATGGGCATAGGCCGCGGATGTGGCTTTGCGGCCGCGCGGCGTGCGCTCCAAAAATCCGATCCGCAGTAAAAAAGGTTCGTAGATGGTTTCAATCGTGTCCATTTCTTCCGAGATGGCGGCGGCGAGCGTATTGAGGCCGACGGGGCCGCCTTTGAATTTTTCGATGAGAGCCGAGAGCAGCCGCCGATCAATTTCATCCAGACCATGTTCATCGATACCGAGCATACCTAGAGCTTTTTGGGCGATTTTTTTGTCTATTTTTCCTTCGCCCTCCACTTCCGCCACATCGCGGATGCGTTTTAAGAGGCGGTTGGCGATTCGGGGGGTGCGGCGGGCGCGAGCGGCGATCAGGGCGAGCGGTTCGTCAACGAGCGCAACCTTTAGAATAGTGGCGTTGCGGCGAAGAATTTGTTCAATGTCCTGATTTTCGTAAAAATTTAGATGATATGTGTGGCCAAAACGGTCGCGCAACGGGCCGGAAAGGAGACTTAATTTGGTGGTGGCGCCGATTAAAGTAAAATGATTGAGCGGCATCCTGATAGTGCGGGCGGCCGGGCCATGTCCAAGAATAATGTCCAAGGAATAATCTTCGAGCGCCGGATAAAGCACTTCTTCAATGGTTTTGTTGAGGCGATGAATTTCATCAATAAATAAAATTTCTCCTTCGTTCAGATTGGAAAGAATAGCCGCCAGGTCGCCGACTTTTTCCAGAGCCGGGCCGGAAGTAACTCTGATGGAGGCAGCCATTTCTTTAGCGATGATGTGCGCGAGCGTGGTTTTGCCGAGTCCCGGATTGCCGTATAAAAGGACATGCTCCAGCGCCTCGTTGCGTTTTTTGGCGGCCTCAATCGAGATAGAGAGATTTTGTTTAATCTGTTCTTGGCCGACAAAATCAGCCAGCTGCGCCGGGCGCAGGGTGACATCAAGTTTTACCTCCTCTTCTTGAGTGGCTGGCTCAACAAGTCGTTCGGTACTGTTCAGTTGAATTTCTTCTTTCATAGCGCTGATATTGTAGTATAGAAATTGAATGGTGTAAAGATTTTATTTTTTAGATCTGATCTACGATAAAATTGACTAAATCAAGTTTTTTTGATAAAAAATAGAGAGGATTTAACCAAGAAAGGGGGAAACCATGGCTCGAACCAAGGATGCGCTGGCGGGCTACCGGCGTCCCCGGTGGAGCATTCGCCAAGTAAACGGTTTCGATATCCGCAATCGCTATCCCGATTGGGACGTGGTCGAAACTTATTTTTCGGTGGACGATGCTTTGGCGCCGTTTGTCCCGCGCGGCGAAGCGTGGATAGACCGTAGATTTTGGCGCGAGCGGGATCATTTGCTCGATGTTCATTGGCGCGAACAAATGTTGCATAAGCGAGGATGGCCGCCAAGCCGGATTCGCTCTTATCTTAAGACGCGGCTGACGAAAGCGGGGCCAGCGCCGGAGTTCGTGGTGCGAACTCGGCAGCAGGACGGCCTCAAAATTTGTTACGTCCGCGGCGATATCGTGCGCGCCTATATTGATCCCGGATTCATCTTTGGCGGACATGATCTGGTTTACCGAGATTACATTCCGGCTGGTGAGGTCTGGATCGATATTAGGCAAGACGCGCGGGAAATTAAGTATACGCTGTTCCATGAACTGTTTGAGCGGCGGTTGATGGCGCGCGGCCTGCGTTATACTCGGGCGCATGAATTGGCGACGGAGGCGGAGAAAAAATTGCGGAGCAAAGAACTTCGCAAGCCACAGCCGTTGAAGATTAAGGCGTTCGGTCAAAAGGCAGACTTTTGCGGCCCGGCCGCTCTGCGAATCGTGGCCAATTATTTCGGCAATAAAAAGGCCGAAAATGACCTAGGCGAGCTGTGCGGCACGAAAGTTCCGGACGGAACCGAGCATGCCGGGCTCATTCAAGGCGCGAAAGCCATCGGCGCCGCTGTTTTTACCAAGGACAGCGGATCGCTCAATGAATTGCGCCACTTCATTCATAAGCAGCGCTTGCCGGTGATTGTGGGCTGGTGGTCGGGACCGGACTACACTCGGGAAGAAGTTCTTGGCAATCGCGAGCTGGATCAAGGACATTTTTCCGCGGTTTATCACCTGACCAGCCGCTACATTTATTTGATGGATCCGGAGACGGAAACCGGCCAGCGTAAAATTACGCTCCAGAAATTCCTGGCGAAATGGTGGGATTTGGACACGCCGGAATACAATCGAGTGGATCGCTGGTATCTGGTCATTAATTTTGACCGTAAGACCTTTAAGGTCCCTGGTGGTTCGAATCATTAATTTTGCCCTCCGCTATTACAACGGAGGGCTTTTCAATTGACTAAAAATTAACAACCAAGGTTTGCTAGTTATTTTAAGAAATGATATTATAAGCGAAGCTTGAAATTGCGGCAGGTCTCACAAATTTTAACCTAGTTTATGTCGTCCGAATTTGAGAAAAATCAAGAGGCGCGGCGGCGAAGAAATTCCCTCGAGGGGGCGGAGGCAAGTCTTGAGGCGAAAGAGAAACAAGCAGAAGAAGTGGAAAAGAAAATGGCGGCCAAGGAGAGGATTGAGGCAGTGGGTAAAGAGGTAAAAAGCACAAAAAATCAAATTCAGAACATTGTGGCTAATATGGCGGCTGTGGTAAAAGCGGTGGCCGCAATTCGGGCGCAGCTTCAGATTCAGCATGATGAGGAGATACCGTCGCTGAAGCACGATACAAAGGCGCTGGAAGCTTTAAAGAAAAAATTAGCCAACTTGTATAGCGAAATTAAAGATTTAAAGGCCGCGCTCCTCGCCGAAGAAGCCAAGAGTGTTCGAGAAGAGCATAAAGATTGGCCGGACAAGGCGGTAGCCGAAGAAGCCAAAGAGCGCGTGGCAGAAATTTTGCGTAGACTCGGCCTAGAAAATTAAAAGATGGATAAAATACTATGACTCCACACGCATTGCTGTTTACCTTGGCCGCTATCGGCATCAGCGAGACAGTGTACCTTATTCGCAAACGAACGGTTCAAGAAAAACCGGTCTGCATTATCGGCGAAACGTGTCACATAGTCCTCGAGAGTAAATATAGTAAAATGTTTGGTATTCCCAACGATGTTTTGGGCCTGCTCTTTTACCTCATGATCTCTGCCATCACCGCTTTTTTGGTTATTGGCATTGAGCCTGTTATCTGGCTGGACAGACTGGCAAAGGTTTTAGTTCTGGGAGCGGCGACACTGTCATTGTATCTTATTTATCTCCAATGGCGCGTACTTAAGGCGTGGTGTTTTTGGTGCCTGATGTCCGCCACGACTGTTTTCTTAATGGCGGCCATTGTTTTATTAACCAATCTTCGTATTTTAAGTTATTTATAATTATCTATGTTTATGAAAAAATCCGCGCATCATATTTTACGCGTCGGCCTGGCGATAACTTTTTTGTGGATCGGCATTCTTATTTTTCGCGAACCGGAAGGCTGGGGCAGCATTCTTCAGCCGTGGGCGGCTAATCTTTTGCCGATTCCTTTGAAAGAAGCGATGATTGGCACGGCTATACTCGATATGGTTATCGGGCTGCTGCTTCTTATTGATGTGGTGACGTGGCTCGCGGCCTTGGTCGGCGCGGCGCACCTGGTTATTGTTCTTACGGTTACCGGCATTACCGGCATTACAGTTCGCGATATCGGTTTGCTCACCGGGCTTCTGGCGCTTATGGTAACCGCCTGGCCGGAAAAGTTTTATTTTTGGAAGAAAAAGAATAAGGCAATACCGAATTAGTTTCTTAGATCAGAATAAAAAAACGATTCTTAAACAAGAACCGTTTTTTTATTAGTAACTGGACTGCTCTCGTCTGAAGCGTAGAAACTAAACTTCAAACGAGATGTGAGCAGTCCAGTAGACCTACTCTCACCTCGCCCCTTGGTTGGGGAGAAGGCTGTAGGCTACTTGCCGCCCGCCTTACCCTTCGGCGATAGGAGCAGCGAAGGGTTTGGCGCCGTGATCACCAGGTTGCCGTTCTTGCCGGCTTCCTCGTAGATCTTCGGCATCTTGGTCTGCATGTCGAATTGGAGGTACTCCGGGTTGCGCCGGAGCGCCGCCCCGATCTGGTTGATCTTGACCGCCTCGACTTGGCCTTCCTTCTCCGACAGCTGGCGGCGCATGTCCATGGTCTTGGTCTCCGCCTCGACTTTCTCGCGTTCGGCGATGGCCTTGTCCTTGAGGACGCCCTGGACCGCGCGCTCGGTGTTGGCGTGGTTCATCTCCTCCGGGAACTGCAGGTTGGAGAGAATGACCTCGTTGACCTGCACCGCCTTCTCCTTCTTCTCCATGCTCTCGACGAAGCGCTTGCGGATGGTGACGAGGATCTCCTCGCGCTGGTCGTTGACGTCGTTGGCGCGGTAGGGCGAGACTGTCTCGCGGACCGCCTCACCGATGGCCGGCCGGACGTAGGTGTCATAGAGCTGCTGGCTGGAAACGGTGTTGTCCTTGCCAGCCGAGAGCGTCGTCAGCAGCCTCTCGACCGAGGCGTCCGTGCAGTCGGCGCCGTAGCGGATGTAGACGTCCAGGCCGAACTGCACACCGTCCTTGGTCAG
>CAZMYO010000008.1:0-2427 GCA_964570525.1 uncultured Gammaproteobacteria bacterium
AGACTCGCCCGGTGGTTGATTTGACGATGAAGCTGCATGGAATAACTCGTAAAACCCAAGTGATTATTGCCGACCGATCGCAGAAGAATATCGAAATGATTTTAGGCCGCCGGGACTTGGACGGCATTTTAGTTGACCCCACCAAGCACGCTGGTAAAAACTTCAAGTAAATGGTGTACTATAATCCTTAACCGTATGGCCACACGAAAATTCTCCCGTCAGCATGAGGTTACATGGCGTCTCACACTAGCTTGGCTAGGGAGACGCTTGGTGCCGATTGTGCTCACTTTTGGTGGAATTTTTTTCCTTCTTGGAGCCGCCACTATTTTATGGTGGAGTCGTGACTTACCTAATCCCGACGGCATCACGGCCAGCACAGCCAGCCAGTCGACGAAAATCTATGATTCGACTGGTACTCATATATTATACGAAATTGGCGATGTTCATCGCACTTTAATCCCTCTCGATAAAATTTCCGCGTTGTTAATCCACGCCACCCTAGCGGCGGAGGATGATAAGTTTTATCAGCACTATGGCATTGCTTGGACCGGCCTTATTCGCGGCCTTATTTTAAAACCTTTAAGCGGTCAACGGGCTCAAGGCGGGTCCACTATCACCCAACAGTTGGTGAAGAATTCTATTTTAACTTCCGAACGAACACTGCAACGTAAAGTCAAAGAAGCGGTGCTGGCCATCGAGCTGGAACAACGCTTTAGCAAAGATAAAATCCTGGAGATGTATTTAAATGAAATCCCTTATGGGAATCGCACTTATGGCGTCGAGGCGGCCGCTCAACAATATTTTGGCGCATCCGCCGCCCAAGTGGATATTGCCCAGGCAGCGCTCCTTGCTGCTCTGCCGCAAGCTCCTAGCTACTACTCGCCCTATGGTTCTCATGGCGATAAATTAAAGAGTCGCCAAGAATATATTATTTCCCGCATGGCCGATCTGCACATGATTAGTCGCGAAGAAGCGGATCGCGCCAAAAAGGAGACGCTGGAATTCACGCCTCCCCGAGAAAATATCTTGGCTCCCCATTTTATTTTCTATATCAAAGAACAATTAGATAAAGAGTTTGGCGAACGTGTCGTCGAACAAGGCGGCCTTAAAGTTATCACCACGCTTGACATGCGCTTGCAGGCGATTGCCGAAGATGCGTTGAAAAAACGCCAAGAAACGTTGAAAAAAATGGGCGCTTCCAATGCCGCCCTGGTAGCTATCAATCCTAAAAACGGCGATATTCTAGCCATGGTTGGCTCCATTGACTATTTCAATACCGAGATCGACGGTAACGTCAACGTCGCCATTCGCAACCGCTCGCCCGGTTCATCCATTAAACCTTTTGTCTACGGAGCGGCTTTTGCCAAAGGTTATACTCCCGACACTATTGTGATGGATGCCGTCACGGATTTCGGCCAAGGCTACACTCCTAAGGATTATGATTTACAAGAACGCGGTCCGCTGACCATGCGCCAGGCGCTCTCCAACTCTCTGAATATTCCCGCCGTGCAAACTCTCTATTTAGCGGGTGTTAAAAATGCCACTGCTTTTGCCAATAAAATGGGTTTGGTTTCACTGACCGACCCCGATCGCTACGGCTTATCTTTAGTATTAGGTGGCGGCGAAGTAACTCTCCTGGATGAAACCGGAGCCTACGGTGTCTTCGCCAATGAAGGAGTGAAATATCCGCACCGCTCTATTTTGCGCGTTGAAGATGCCAAGGAAGTGCTGTTTGACGCCACGAAAATTGATACTCCGGGGGAACCGGTGGTTGATCCGCAAATAACTCGCCTAGTCACCGACATTCTCTCCGATAATTCCGCCCGCAGTTTAGTGTTTGGCACGAACACGCCCTTGCAATTAGGTAGCCGACCGGTCGCCGCCAAAACCGGCACCACCCAAGAATTCCGTGATGGTTGGACAATGGGCTTCACTCCTTCACTCGTCACCGGAGTTTGGGTTGGTAATAACAACAACACGCCAATGACCAAAAAAGCTGACGGCGTGGTAGTGGCCGCTCCGATTTGGAACGATTTTATGAAACAAGCTTTGGCTGGTACACCGATTGAACAATTTGTTAAACCTAGTCCGATAGATAATCTCGGCAACGGAATTTTGCGCGGCCAACTCCCGGAAATAAAGGCGCGCTGGGTAGCGGAAACCCAAACAGCTTATAGCTTGGATTGTCCGGTGAATATGGGACAACCTCGTACCTTTAAAGAATTGCACAGCCTATTGTATTATGTCCGCCGCGATACCCCTAACGGCCCGCCGCCAGAAAACGCCCAAAACGATCCGCAATATGATAATTGGGAAAAAGCAACGGCCACGTGGCGCGATGCGCATAATATAAAAACCAAAGACAACTCCCAAGAACCGATTTATGTCGCCAGCCTACCCACGCCCAGCTGTAACGTGACGAACGTG
>CAZMYO010000009.1:0-35741 GCA_964570525.1 uncultured Gammaproteobacteria bacterium
AACATCGGATATCAGGACGCGGAAAAACTGTTTTATTTTATGGATGTGGGGGATAAAGTGGAGGTAAAAGGAAAAACTCCCGTGCGTGTTGTGGTTAACAAGTAACAATGATTTTAAAAACGTCAACGCTAAAAACGTCAAACAAACGTCAAACAAACGTCAATGCCCTTGACAAGAAGTTTAAAACATGTTACAGTGTGACGTTATCGGCTACCGTTGTGTCGCATGGTGCGGCCAACTTTTTCCCGATAACACGGAGCCAAAATGATCACCTTTTTGAAGAATTTGGCCATGGCCGTCGTCATCGACTCGAACATCGTGCAGCTCGGCGTAATCTTGATGATTATACTGGGCTTCGCCATGACCATGATCCTACTCGCGAAAGAGCGTTTTGAGATGGCGAAGTGCAAAAAGAGGAATGAGCCCCTCTTCCACAGACATCTGCTGATGAATTCTCGGTGGTCCTACTGGTCGTGCTATCTCGTCGGTAGCCTCCAGGCGCTGGCCGCTCTCACGCTTTTCGCCGCCTTTGCGGGTGCGATCTGCTTGAGAAGTATTTAGTCCTGACGAACGACTCAACTCCGGTCGGCCGGCGCTACCCTGCGCCGGCCTCCTAATTTTATCTTGACAGAAGTAAGTTGCTATGTTACCATTATAACCATAAGAGCGCTTTGATAAAGGTGCTCTTTGTTGTATAATCGATGTACGAAATACGAAACTTACGAAACTTACGAACTGGCCACCTTAGCTTTAGTATTTTCGTAGATTTCGTATTTCGTACATCTTTAATCCAAATTGATCTTAGTTACTAACTGCGTCTATATATGTCCGAAATTACTAAAGCAATTCAGGCCCTCTGCGACGAGAAGGCTTTATCCTACGAAGCGGTGATGGAAACCATCGAGGCCGCGCTCGCTGCCGCCTACCGCAAGGACTTTGGCAACAAGCAGCAAAATATTAAAGTAAAATTTGATCCCGAAACCGGCGATATGCAGGCTTGGGATGTTAAAACCGTCGTCGCCAATATCGAGGAAGATGTTTTGGAAAAAGCGCAGGAAGAACTTTCGGCGCGGCGGGAAAAAGCGCGGGAAGAGGGGCGCGAGCTCACCGAAGAGGAGACGGCCGATTTACCGCGGTTTAACGCCAAAACCGAAATCATGCTCGCGAAAGCCAAGGAAATTTCCGCCCCCGCCCAAGGCGGGCAGGCAAGCGGCGGAAAGAAAAGCGCCAAGCTGGGCGATATTTTGGAAATTCCTTTGGAAATTTCGCATGAATTTGGCCGCATGGCCGCTCAAACCGCCAAGCAGGTAATTATCCAAAAAATTCGCGAGGCCGAGCGCACCGTGGTATTTGGCGACTTCAAAGGCCAAGAGGGCCAGCTTTTGCTCGGCACAATTCAGCGCGTGGAAGGACGCAAAATACTGGTGGATCTTGGAAAAATTACCGGCATTGTTCCTTCCGATCAGCAAATTCATAATGAACACTATCGCCCGGGGGCGCGCCTGAAATTTTTTGTCGTATCGGTAGAGATGACGGCCCGCGGTCCGGAGATAATTCTCTCTCGCAGCAATAGTGGTATGGTTCGCGAGATCTTTAGACAAGAAATTCCCGAGGTCGCGAGCGGCGTTATTGAAATTAAAGGCATTGCCCGCGATCCCGGTTTTCGGTCTAAAGTCGCCGTCGCCACGAGCGATTCGTCCATCGACCCAATCGGCTCTTGCATCGGCCAGCGCGGCAGCCGCATCAATACCATCATTGAAGAATTAGGCGGAGAAAAAATAGACGTGATTCAACACAGCGATGATTCGACGCAGTACATTTCACATTCGCTTTCACCAGCGAAAGTAATGAGAGTAGAACTCAACGAAGCGGATAAGAACGCCACGGTAACCGTAGCCCCAACGCAGTTTTCCATTGCTATTGGCCGGAGCGGCCAGAATGTTCGCCTCGCGTCTGAACTCGTGGGTTGGCGCATCAACGTAGTACAGCAAGGTGAAGAAGCCGCGGCCCCGGCGGCAGAAGAAACAGCAGCCGAAGAAGCCCCAGCGGAGGAAAAAAAGGAAGCCACTGAAATAGCCGAAGTAGAGGCTCCGATTGAAGCGGCTAAAGAAGAATAATTTAATAAAAAAATATCCATAATTAGAAATTGGATATTTGATATTTTCGTTTATGTTGTCTTCCATTTTCCACGCCATTCTCTACCAGCCGATTTTTAATGTTTTTGTTTGGCTCTACAATGTTCTCCCCGGGCATGATATGGGTGTTGTGATTTTGGCAGTTACCATTATTCTCCGCCTCATTCTCTATCCGCTTACCTCGTCTTCCATTAAGGCCCAAAAATCTCTTCAAGATTTACAGCCCAAGCTTGAAGAAATCAAAAAGCAGTACGCCGACGATAAGCAAAAGCAGGCGCAGGCCACGATGGAGCTCTACAAAAATAATAAAGTTAATCCGCTGGCTTCATGCTTGCCGATGCTTGTTCAACTGCCGATTCTTATCGCTCTATTCTTAGTAATGCGCGATGGCCTTGCCTCGGCTGACCTCACAAAAAATCTTTATCCGTTCGTGCACAATCCCGGCACTCTTAACCCGATTTCCTTGGGTTTCTTGGATCTTAGCAAGCCCAACGCGGTCCTCGCTATCTTGGCCGGTTTGGCGCAGTTTTTCCAAGCCAAAACTCTTAGCCGAAAATCTCCTCCTAAAGAAGCGGGTGCCGGCAGTAAAGATGAAGGCATGATGGCAATGATGAACAAGCAGATGCTTTATTTTATGCCGCTCATGACTGTGCTCATCGGTTTTCGTTTTGCGGCCGGGCTCACCCTCTACTGGTTTTTGAGTACCGCGCTTATGGTTGTGCAACAGCTTATTTTGTTTAGAAAAAATAGGGTGGCTAAAGCAAGCGCGGTGATTGAAGGGGAAATAGTAAAGTAGAGAGATTGAGAATATACCCCAATGAAACAAGAAACCCTCCGGTATGGAGGGTTTTTTAGGTGGAGTGCTGGCTACTTCTTCTGCGTCAGGTTACAGCTGTTGTCGTCACACCGCGGCGTCTTTTTTTCGTTTTTTCGGTGCCATTCCCACACCTCTTCCAACTTGTGCGGAGGCTCTCCGGGCCGGAGCGGCGCTTGGCACAAGCAGGAATTTGGGGAATAGCGCTCGCCGTAAGCGTTTTTATGAAAATACTTCCGACAGATGGAAGTACAGTCGCCGCGCCGGATCCACCGCGCGTCCCACCACCAGCCACAGCCGTTGAGAGTCAGCAAGGCGAGTAGCGCTAAGATTTTTCGCATCGTTTTCTCCTTGTCCTCATTGGTTATCTCGCCATTTCACTTTACTACCATCGGTAATTTTTATCAAGCGCTACCAGCCTTTTCCCCAGCCAAAGGCGGGCAAGGCGCCTTTGGCGGAAAATTCGGATTCAAGTATACTACTAACATGTTGAATAGCCCTCTCGAACAATCTATTTTTAAAACTCTGGCCTATTTTGATTTGCTGAACTATCCTCTTACCAAAGAAGAATTGTTTCGATATTTGTGGATGCCGCCGCAAGTGGTGTATGAGGAGTTTGTTCTGTCATTGCGAGCAGAGCGAAGCAATCCCCCGGAGATCGCCATGTCGGTCGTCTCCAGCAACCTCCTCGCGATGACAGAACAAAAATACGGCTATTATTTTTTATTGGGGCGAGAGGACACGGTGGAGCGTCGTCGCCGCGCCATCGTCCCAACCGAGCTTAAATTAAGAAAAGCCCGGCACGCCGCAAAACTTTTATGCTCCATTCCTTTTCTCCGGGCCATCTTTGTTTGCAACTCGGTGGGGGCGGAGGTGGCGAGGCCAGAGAGCGACATTGATTTTTTCATCGTCGCCGAGCCAAATCGTATTTGGCTCGTCCGTTTTTTTACCAATTTTATCTTGCGCCTCTTTGGTCTGCGCACTTATGGAACCCATGAGCGCGACCGTATCTGTCTGTCGTTTTATGTAGACGCAGATCACCTTGATTTAGCCCCCTGGCGCGTGGCCGATGACGACATCCACTTCGCTTACTGGCTTCATCAAATGTTGCCGATATATGATCCGGGAAATTATTACGAAAAGTTTTTAGAAGCCAACAGCTGGACGAAAAGATTTTTACCGAACATGCGAATCCCTCCTAATAAAAAAATGGGGAGGTGTTGGTGGGCGGCGGCAAACACACCCCCACCCCTCTTTTTAGAGGGGAATTATCGATTCTCGGTCATCTTTGGAAACGGGCTTGGGAAAAAATGTGGCGCGGCGCGTACGGCGATCTGCTGGAAAAGCAAGCCAAATATTTTCAGTGGACGAAACTCAAGCTATCGGTGAAAGAAAAATCAAAACTAAACGATCACGGAGTGGTGATCAAAGAGGGGGTTATCAAATTACACGAGAATGATACCAGACGCGATTATCGGGAAAAGTGGCTTCAAAGAATATCCAATATCCAATCAAATTTTAAACATTCGTAATCCCCGCCCAAGCGTGGACTTTATACTATATGTCTCTCAATAAAATCATAAATTATCTTCTACTCCTGTTGCTCTTCCTCCTCCCGTGGCAAACGCGGTGGATTTATAAGCCGGGCGTATTGAACGGGGGGTTTTGGGAATATGGCACGCGGAGTCTTTATGCTACGGAAATTTTATTATGGCTGGTAATTATTTTGTTCGCGGTTGGCCGGTTTCGTCATAAAGAATATTGTCCCGATCTCGAAGGATCGAGGATTCCGACTCGCCGTCGGGAGCAGAGAGTATTGAATTATGAATATTTTTTCACCGCCCTTTGGCTCGGCGGCGTTGTTCAAGGGGCGCTGGCCGTTTGGCAATTTTTTACGCAAGCGGTAATCGCCAATAAGTGGCTGGGGATAGCCGGGCAATCTCCCGGTGAGCTCGGCAGTTTTGTAATTGAGCTTGCCAGTGGGCGCTGGCTCCGCGCTTACGGCGCTTTTGGCTCGCCTAATATTCTTGGAGGGTATCTGGCCGTTGTTTTTATTGTTGGACTCCTGCTGTATTTTGAGAGCAGCCCGCGGCAGAAAGTTTTGATGACGCTGGGACAGATATTTATTCTTCTCGGATTGATTTTATCTTTTTCCCGTGGCGCCTGGCTCGCGGCGGCGGTGGGGGCGCTGGCCCTATGTGTCATTGCGAGGAGCGAAGGAACGACCTGGCTTCGCCGAAGCGTGGCTACGCCAAGGCGAGCGAAGCAATCCCCCGACCGGAGTGCTTATCCTGCTAACAATAGTAGTTCTGAAATCAAGGGGATCGCCACGTCGGTCGTCCCGCCAAGGCGGGACTCTCTCCTCGCGATGACAATAAAACAAATCATTTTTTCACTACTGATTGTGGCAACGCTTGCCGTTATTCTAAAACCATTATTCCTTATTCGCCTGGAGGGCACCGGCCGCCTGGAAGAAAAGTCTATTACCGAACGGGTGAGCCAGTACCAAGAATTCTCCAGAATTTTTTCCACACATCCATTTTTCGGTGTGGGGCCGGGCGCGTATACGCTGGCGCTTTACGAACAAAATTCTCATCTTCCCGTTTGGCGCTATCAGCCGGTGCATAATGTCTATTTATTAATGTTAGCAGAGCTTGGAATTATCGGCTGTTTTCTTGTTTTCTTATTCTTTTATTTTTTTGTTAAACTTGTTTGGAAAAATAATCGGATATTCCTTCCGATCTTAATCCCTCTCTCTATTCTTGGCCTCTTTGACCACTGGCTGTGGAGTATGTATTTTGGGCTGTTGTTTTCATTCGCCGTCTTGGGTTGCCTTTTAAGTAGCGTATTTAAGCCAAAAAATTAGTATTTAGCGTAGTTGCTAATCAAATACTGCCAGCCCCCTTGACAGTTTTTTTATTTGTAGTACAATGCAGTAGGCCTTATCACTCTAATATAGTGAGTGATAAGAGATGTTCAAAATACGGGAAACATTTCGTATTTTCGTATCGTTTCGTCACCGCCATGAGGCGGGACCACGCTGCGGCAGCAGGTAGTTCGCACATAACACATGTAACTTATCTTAATACATAATGCATACATATGAACATACGACCGCTCGGAGACAACGTTTTGGTAAAGCAAAAAAAGGAGGACGAAGTAACCTCTTTCGGCCTGGTTTTGCCTGGCGATAAAAAAGAGAAGGCGGAAGGCATCGTCGTTGCCGTGGGCCCGGGAAAACTGCTTGAGGATGGCACGCGATCTCAAATGGATGTAAAGCCTGGCGACCAGGTTGTTCTCAAATCGTGGGGTGGAGATAAAGTTGAGCTTGATAAAGAGGAATATAAAATTGTTTCTCAAGATGAAATTTTAGGAGTGATTGAAAAATAACAAGAATGTCATTTCGAACGTAGAGAGAAATCTCTGTCCGTTGGTAAGTTGAGACAGAGATCCCTCCCTCCAGAGGTGGGCAGGCGTCGGTGCGAACCTCGCTCGGGATGACAATTAAGTAATAATTAATACAAAATAAAGTATGGCTAAACAAATTCTTTATAGCGATGAAGCTCGTCGCAAACTGGTTCAGGGAGTAAACACCCTGGCGAATGTCGTAAAGGTTACGTTGGGCCCCAAGGGCCGCAATGTTGTTTTGGATAAAGGTTACGGCGCCCCCACCATTACCAAAGACGGCGTGACTGTGGCCAAAGAAATTGAGGTGGAAGATAAATTTGAAAATGCCGGTGTCGAACTTGTTAAAGAAGTCGCCAGCAAAACCAATGATGATGTCGGCGACGGTACTACCACCGCCACCGTCTTGGCGCAAGCGATTGTTATTGAAGGTTTAAAGAACGTTACGGCCGGCGCGAATCCGATCGCCCTCAAACGCGGTATTGACAAGTGTGTGGACGCGATTGTTGCCGAGTTAAAAAATAAAATTTCCAAACCGGTTGACCAGGAAGAAATTGCCAATGTCGCCGCCATTTCCGCCAACGATAAGGAAATCGGACAGAAGATCGCCGATGCTATGAAGGCGGTGGGCAAAGACGGCGTTATCACCGTCGAGGAATCCCAATCTTTCGGCATGGAAATTGAGACCGTCAAGGGAATGCGCTTTGATAAAGGCTATGTTTCTCCTTACATGGTTACCAATGCCGAGCGCATGGAAGCCGAGTATAACGATCCGCTCATCTTAATAACCGATAAAAAGATTTCTTCAATTCATGATGTTTTGCCAATCCTCGAAAAAATTGCCCAGAGCGGCAAGAAAGACATCGTCATCATCGCGGAAGATGTCGAGGGTGAAGCGCTAGCTACTTTTGTCGTCAACAAACTTCGCGGCACCTTCAACGTGCTCGCCATTAAAGCTCCGGGCTTTGGCGATCGCCGCAAAGAAATGCTCCAGGATATCGCTGTCCTCACCGGTGGTAAAGTTATTTCCGAAGAAGTTGGTCTCAAATTAGACAAGACAGAGCTGGAAGATTTAGGCCGAGCCCACAAAGTAATTGCCACCAAAGAAACCTGTACGATCGTAGAGGGCAAAGGCGACAAGAATGCTCTCGAGGAGAGGATCACTCAAATTAAGAAAATGATCGAGCAAACCGACAGCGATTTTGATAAAGAGAAACTGCAGGAACGTCTGGCCAAGTTGGCCGGAGGTGTCGCTATCATCAGAGTCGGCGCCGCGACGGAAACCGAGATGAAGGAAGTAAAGCATCGCATTGAAGACGCGGTTGGCGCCACCAAGGCCGCCGTGGAAGAAGGCGTTGTGCCGGGCGGCGGCGTAGCTTTGATCCGCGCCGCGCGAGCCTTAGAAAAATTGCAGCTACACCCTGAAGAAAATGTGGCTATTCGTATTTTATACCGCGCTTTGGAAGAGCCGCTCCGCCAAATTGCCGCGAACGCCGGCGTTGATGGCGCGGTCGTGGCCGAAGCCGTGCGCAAAGGCGATGGAAACTTTGGATATAATGCGGTGACTGGTAACTACGAAGACATGGTAAAGGCCGGTATCATTGACCCGACCAAAGTTACCCGTTCCGCTCTTCAAAACGCCGCTTCTATCGCCGGCATGTTCCTCACTACCGAAGCCGTCATTACCGATATTCCTAAGAAAGATGAACCGGCGATGCCGCCGATGGGCGGAGGCATGGGTGGAGGAATGGGTGGAATGTACTAAGGAACAATGCTTGCCCGCCTCTGGCGGGGGCGGGGGGAATGTATTAACCCTAACAATCAGTATAATAAAAAAAGCCGCTTCGGTACACATTGAAGCGGTTTTTTAATTTACCAAAGATTGATATTTATGTTAATATTTACATAGTTATTACATATTTTTATCACAACCTTGACAAGCAGTTGTTTTAGATGTATATTATATTTAGTTATTAAAAATTACAGTATGACCTATAAAGCCATCGACCCTCGGGCGTTGCGATCGCAATTCAATATGTCCCAAGACGACTTGGCCCGGCGCCTGGGAATTTCGCGCCCCACGCTTGTAAAGATAGAAAAAAACGAAAGGCCCCTGTCGCTCTCTGAACGTGGCAAACTGGAGGAAATTTTTGATTTAGTAAAAGACACGACGCGCAAAGATTCAACTGTGCGTATCAGTATTCCGCAGAAGAGTCTGGATAAGTTTAAGCAGGTTTTTTTATACATCTTGGAAAAAGTCGGGAGCAAGCCGAATGTTGGCATGACAGTGCTCTACAAACTGCTTTATTTTATTGATTTTGATTACTACGAAAAATATGAAAATCAATTAATGGGTTTAACGTACATCAAAAATTACCATGGCCCCACGCCAAAAGAATTTATCAAAGTTGTTGAAGAAATGAAAGAGGCTGGTGAGCTTGAAGAGATGCAGAGCAAATACTTTACCTACGACCAAAAAAAGTATATTCCCGTAATACATCCCGACTTATCGAAATTAAATGGTCAGGAGTTGGAATTGATTGACGACGTCCTGAATCGTCTTTCGGGTAAAAGCGCAAAAGAGTTATCCGAATATTCTCACAAAGACACTCCTTGGATGGTGGGCGAAGATGGAAAAGAAATAAGTTATGAGTCGGTATTTTATCGGGACAGCGATCACTCTGTGAGAGAATATGCCGACGAACTTTAGACAGACCGGTGAATTTGAGAAGGACTTAAAAAGATTGCTGAAGAAGCGCCGAACATTATCAGACGATTTGGAAGAATTCAAAAAGATAGTTGGCTTCCAGCCTCTGGGCATTGGAAAAAACTTCGCTATTGTTACAAAACAAAATAGCTTGGTTATTGTAAAGGCACGTTTGTTTTGCAGAAGCCTGAAAGGCAACAGCCTGCGAATTATTTATGCCTACATAGAAAAAGATTTACGGATTGAGCTTATCGGGATAGAATTTATTGAGCTTTACTTTAAAGGTGATAAAGCAAACGAAGACAGAGAACGGATAAAAGAGTATTTAAAATCACGCAGTAAATAACCACCCCTCACCCTAAGGGTATTTTTTATTTCCGGTAATCCGGTAAAATAAAACTCCCCAAACTCTACCAAAAAATTAAAAAGAAAAGGCGCCCCGATGTTCATCGGGACGCTTTTAGTTTCGCTCTCCTTTCAAGCGCGGAAAAAGGGGTTGTTGATGGCGATGTACATCTTCACCATCCACCAGAGGAGCGAAAGCATCATGGCGAAAGTCGCTCCGACAACGAGGCTGATCAGCGTTTGCATGGCGGTCTCCTTTCAGGAGAGAAATTATCACAACGGCAGATTTTTGTCAACATCCCGTCAAAGATAGAGCCCACGGCTGTTTTTTCGGGGAGAATGTCAGTCGTCGGAACGCGCCGATTGCCAAGACTCAAATTATAAGGTAGAATTACCGCGTATGTCACACCTACTCATCACTTTTTTTTCTAATTTCCCGCCCCAACTCGGCACGTTCCTCATGGCGGTGTTACCCATAGCCGAACGGTTCGCTTTGCCCGTTGCCATTACCGCTTTTCATCTGCCGGTGGGGGAGGCCTTTCTTTTGGTAATTATTGGCAACATGCTACCGGTGTTGGTTATTTTATCGTTAGCCGATAAATTTCATCAGTGGATTTCCACCAAAGATCACATATTTGGAAGAGCCTGGATAAAGTCCATTGCCCACGCGCAAAAAAAATTCGCTCGTTACGAAAAATACGGCCTCATCGGGCTTTTGATTTTTTTAAGCATCCCTTCCCCAATCAATGGAGCGTTCTCGGCTTCACTAATTGCTTTTATTTTGGGTTACCCCATGCGGAAATCCCTGCCGTATCTTTTTGTCGGAATATTTCTTGGCAACTCCATTACTTTGGCCCTAACGCTAGGAGCGGTGAAGATATTTTAATAATGGTTTTTTAAGGGGAGGGGGCGATACTATGTCCATCGAACGATTGCAAAATTTACAAACCAAGATCAAACAAACACAGGAGCTCTTAAAAATTAATGATCTCAAGAAAAAAATGACGGAGCTCGGTGACGAGATGAATCGTCCTGGTTTTTGGCAAGATCAGAAAACCGCCTCGACTATCTCGCAGGATTATCAGGACATCAAAAACGAGGTGGAGAAATGGGGGGAGTTAAAGAAACAAGCTGATGATTTAGTTGAGTTAGAAAAATCCGGTGATGAGTCCTTTAGGGAAGAAATTGAACGACAGACGGGTGAACTTGCCAAGCAGTACGAGCAGTACGAGTTTTTTTTGTTACTGAACGGCCCTTATGATAAAAACAACGCCATCGTTTCTATTCACGCCGGGTCGGGCGGCACCGAAGCGCAAGATTGGGCCGAGATGCTGGCGCGCATGTTGACGCGTTTTTGCGAGAAACAAGGCTGGTCGGTTCGCGTGGTTGACGAGTCGCGCGGCGCCGAGGCCGGGTACAAATCAATTACTTTTGAAGTGAAGGGGCGCCATGCCTTTGGTTATCTTAAATCCGAACACGGTGTCCATCGGCTGGTACGCATCTCACCGTTTGACGCCGAGAAAATGCGTCACACATCGTTTGCTTTGATAGAAGTTTTGCCTGAAATTCCTGAAGAAACGCAAGTTGCTCTTGATCCCAAAGACTTACGTATTGATACCTTTATGGCCGGGGGCCATGGCGGGCAGAGCGTGAACACCACCTACTCGGCGGTGCGCATCGTGCATATCCCCACGGGCATCAGCGTCTCTTGCCAGAACGAACGCTCGCAGATGCAAAACAAGGAAATGGCAATGAAAATTTTGAAGGCTAAACTCCACCGCCTGGAAGAAGAAAAAAAAGCCAAAGAACGAATTGAGTTGCGCGGCGAATATAAATCGGCCGAGTGGGGAAACCAGATTCGCTCCTACGTGCTCCACCCGTATCATTTGGTGAAAGATCATCGCACCGAGTATGAATCCACCGATCCGGAGGGAGTACTCGAGGGAAATTTATTGCCGCTTTCCGAAGCGTATCTGCGCTGGTTAAAACAGTAGACGCTATGCAAGTCCTCACCGAATGCAACTTGGCCGAGATTGTCTTCGAACTTTTGAACGGCAAAACATTGGTATTTCCGACCGAGACCTCGTATGGGCTAGGCTGCGACGCTACCAACCAGCCCGCGGTTGATAAAATTTTTAAAATTAAGGGCCGGTCGAGTGATAAGCCATTGTTGGTAGTAGTGCCAGCTATTGAGATGGCGAAAAAATATTTGATATGGAATGAACTCTTAGAAAAGATTGCGACTCGGTACTGGCCGGGGCCGCTTACTGTGGTGGGAGAGTATTCGTTACCCCCTCTTTTTAAGGAGGGGTCGGCCTCAAGGCCGGGGGAGGTCACTGATGTGCGGATGGTAGGCTTTAACAGAAGTTTAAAGAATAGACAAAAATTAAGACAAAATAAAACCACCGCCGAGAAGATTCTGTGGCAAGAATTTAAGGGAAAACAATTTGGCGGATGGAAATTTCGTCAGCAACACGGCATCGGACCATATGTGGCTGATTTCTATCAACCGGATTCTAAAGTGATTATTGAAATTGATGGCGATGTTCATTTTATTACGGACGAAAAAATCACCAAAGATCAGGATCGACAACAATGGTTTGAACAGATGGGCTATACAGTTATTCGTTTTAACAATGTTGATGTTTTTAACAATTTAGAAGGAGTGCTCACAGATATCTATAACTGTATCGCGACACGAGTGACCTCCCCCCGACCCATCCTTAAAGTGACCTCCCCTCGCCCCATCCTTAAAGTGACCTCCCCTCGCCCCATCCTTAAAGTGACCTCCCCTCGCCCCTCCTTAAAAAGAGGGGGAGACGAATTGGCCGTCGGGGTCGTCTCTAAAGAAAACACCCTCGCTATCCGCGTCACCGCTCATCCGCTCCTTAAATCCATTACCGAAAAGTTGGGGCGGCCGCTGGTTGCCACCTCGGCCAATATTTCCGATAGCGGAGATATTTATGATGCCAAAGAAATTATCACCCAGTTTTCCGGGCGGGAAATTCAGCCCGATATTATTTTAGATTATGGCACGCTTACGCGTCAGCCGCCAACCACGATCGTGAGTGTTGCGGGTAAAAATTTTAAAGTGCTTCGGCAAGGAGAAATTAAGGCCGCTGTATAGCTATGGATAAAAATAAACTTAAATTTTTAGCTTCTCTTCCACTGCATCCCAAAGCGGCTTTTTGGGCGCTGGCGATAGTCTCGGCCGGCAGCGTTTTTTTTATCTTAGGAAGTTGGTTAGAAGTTCATCAAGAGATAAACAGGATCAATCAATCCATTAGGCAGCATGAAATCCGCCGGAGTATGGTGAAAGGGGAGAAAGTTGCCAAGCAAACCGTTAAGGGGGTTTATTTAACCGCTTACTCCGCCGGCAATCCCAAAAAACTCGCCGAGATTATCAAGCTCATTGATGCGACCGAACTCAATGCTGTCGTGATTGATATTAAGGATTATAGCGGAAAAATTCTCTACGATAGCCAGCTTGCTATGGTAAAGGATCTTAAGTTAAAAGATAATCGTCTGGGCAATGTCGCCTTGATCATTGAAAAATTGCGTGAACACAAAATTTATACAATCGCCCGCCAGACTGTTTTTCAAGATCCAGCCTTGGCCGAGAAGCGTCCCGAGTGGGCGATTAAAAATAAAAGCGGGGGAGTGTGGCGCGACAATAAAGGCCTTTCCTGGGTTGATCCCACCAAACTTGAGGTTTGGAAATACAATGTAGCAATTGCCAAGGAAGCGGCGCGTTTGGGGTTTGATGAAATCAACTTTGACTACGTTCGTTTTCCTTCCGACGGCGACATGAGCCAGGTGGTCTACAGCAACGGCAAGAATAAAAAATATGAAATTATGAGAAAATTTTACACTTTTCTTGGCAAGCAGATGGACGCGGCGCCGGTCTGGATATCCTTTGACATGTTTGGATTGGTGATGGAAGCCAAGGGAAATTTTGATTTGAATATCGGTCAGCGGTTGGTTGACGCGGTAGACAATGCCGATTACATCTCTCCAATGATGTATCCTTCGCACTACCCGTCCGGCCATCTCGGTCTCAAAAACCCAGCCGCTTTTCCCGGTAAAGTCATCGCCCATGGCCTGGAGATCGGCACTCCTGTTTTCAAAAATACGCGCGCGGAGGTGCGCCCCTGGATTCAAGCGTTTAATCTCGGTGCGACCTATGATGCCACCAAAATCCGGGAAGAAATAGACACGGTGGAAAAATATACCGATGCGGGATGGATGCTATGGAATGCGGCGAATCGATATACAACGGCCGGATTGCGTGGAGAAGTAGGAACCGCATCGCTCTAGTATGAATCTTTATAATCCCGATTATCTCAAACACCTGTGCGGCAAATACGGTCTGGCTCCCTCCAAACGATATGGCCAAAATTTTCTAATTGACCCGGCTATTGTAGAAAATATTGTGGCGAGAGCGGGTCTCAAGAGCGAAGACGTAGTTATAGAAGTTGGCCCGGGTTTTGGCGTGCTTACGTTCGCTCTAGCGGAAAAAGTCAAACAGGTAATCTCCTTTGAAATCGAGAAAAAATTACAGCCGTACTGGTCCCGATTTTTGGCGAAAAACCGAGGATCCTCGATTTCCGACAAGGCGGAAATCGGGAGTAATATAGAGATAGTGTGGGGGAATGTGCTGAAGTCTTTTTTGTCATCCGGCTCGCTCGGGATGACAGACAATTACAAAGTTGTCGCCAACCTTCCATATCAAATCACCTCGCCCGTCATCCGCCTTTTTTTGGAAGCGGAACACCCGCCCGAGAGCCTGGTTCTGATGGTGCAAAAGGAAGTGGCCGAACGTATTTGCGCGCCGCCAGGCGAGATGTCGGTTTTTGCGGTTTCGGTACAGTACTATGCCGACCCGGAGTATCTGTTCACCGTGCCGCGGTCGTCTTTTTGGCCGATCCCGCGTGTGGATTCGGCGGTGATTCGGCTGTCATTGCGAGCGCGCCTCATCGGCGCATCCGCCGGAGAGGCAGAGAGAACGACGCGACAAAGCAATTTTGAAAAACAATTTTTCCATATCGTCAAAGCCGGCTTTGCTAACCGAAGAAAATTACTTAGCAAGAATTTAGAACCAGTTGTCGGCAAAAATAATAAAGAAAAACTCAAAAAAATATTTGCCGATCTTGGCTTTGGTCCAAACACTCGCGCCCAGGAATTATCGGTGGAGCAATGGAAAAAATTAGGTCAACTGTTTTATCCACTTACTTGTCCCTAGCCTTTGTGGTATAATTAGAGAAGTCAGATTTCACGCTTCACTTTTATGTCTGACGAAAAAATTGCGGTATCGTCAAGCCCGGGCCTTTCCAAAGAACAGAAGGTCGGTTTTATCTTGCTCTTAATTTTTGCCGTCATTAGTGTTTCGTTGGGGATACTTCAGATCAGAAATACTCTCTATGGTCCGTTTGCTCTTAACAAACGAGTGCCGGTCTCCGTGAAAGATGAAGTGAACAGCATTGACGCGCTCCGTTATCGCGATACCGATAACGATGGGTTAAATGATTTTGATGAATTGTATGTTTATGGCACGAGCCCATATCTTTTTGACACCTTCTCTTACGGGATGAGCGACAAAGAGGTGGTCGCAAAGAGCTTACCCCTTTGCCCCAAAGGCGATTGTGCCAGTGTCGTGAGCCCCACTTCCCCGACTACCGGAGGAGGACCAGCCAATGTACTCGTTACTCAACCCAATCCGGGAACTCCTCCACCCGACCTGGCCCAGGCGCTTCGGGATCCGGCGCAAATCAGGCAAATGCTTGGCGCCGCCGGAATGGACAAAGCCATTTTAAATAAAATTAGCGATGCCGAGCTTGCCAAAATGGTAAATGACATTTTGAATTCATCAAGCACTTTAGGCAATTTGCCAAATCTCGGTGGGTTTTCTGCTACCGGAACGAGGAAATAGTTTTGATCTATGTCCGATAAATTTAAAAAATTTAGTTTAGCCGCAACTCTCCTGATTTTTATTTTTACCAGCTCAGCCGGATCTTTCCTCCTGCCTCAACCAGCCAACGCGCAGGTAACAATAATCGGCGATGTCCAGCGTACTGCCCAAAAGGTGATTGACGTAATTTTTGATTTTCTAAAGGTGGTAGTGCTGAACGCCGTTATCCGCGTGGTGGCCTATGGCATGCGGAAAATTGCCTATGATTCAGCGGTGTGGCTGGCTTCCGGGGGCAAAGGGCAAGGTGCTTTCGCGCATACCAAAGATTTTGGCAAATATTTGGAGAGTGTTGGCGACGAAGCGGTCGGCGCGGGCATCGAAGAATTGGGCAAGCCTTACGGTCTCAATTTGTGTAAAATTCCCGACATCAAGGTTGACCTCAATATGCGCATCGGTTTGCGTCTGGACTTGGCCGCCCCCGACGCGAAAAATCAGCCCAAACCCAATTGCAGTCTGTCGGAATTCAAGAAAAATTGGCTGGAAGGAGATGCCTGGAAAAGCCAATACAGCGGTGAGGCTTTAGCCAAAAGATTCAACGCCTCTCTTACGGTAGACGACAGCGACCTTGGCATTCAGCTGGCCGCTAAAGAGAAAATAAACGATAAGGTCACTTCTCAAAAAGCAGGCGCCTCTTTACAGCGCCAAGAAGGCGCTGGTTTTATCGGCAAGAGTACCCTGGTTTCCGGGCAGATTCAGACTCCGGCCGCGCTTCAAGCGGAAGGATTTAAAGCAATCACGCCAGATAAACAGCAAGCTAAAGACGAGGCGCAACTAGCCGCTCTTTTAAGCAACGGCGATATTAAGGTAATCCCTACCGCCTTGGGCATATTTCTGAACACTCTTCTCGGCACCGTGGCTAAAAATTTTCAAGAGAAAGGGATATTGCCCTTTGGTATCGGCTGTATTAACGTTTTAGGAAATAACGTCGGAACGGAATGCGCGAATAGCGCCGGTCAATTTGCCGATAGCGGAATTGTTGGAGGACGCCGCGCCGCGCAGGAACTCTTCAGTGACTTCTTAACCGTTACCATAAAGAGCGATGAAAATTATGATATTTTGGGAGACCTTGGCAATTGCGAGGGCAACGGCGTGTATAATTGCCGCGCGGATAGTGGTTTAATCGATGCCATTCAGGAAAGTAATTCGGGAAACCCGTTTACCATTGGGGAAGCGCTCGCTAAAGGCTGGCTGCACCCGGATTGGAAACTGATCCCTCCCAGCCGAGTGGAAAATTCCGATTTAAAGAATTTTTGTACGCGGGCTTATTGCTATTCCAACTTGAAAGTTCTTCGCCAATTGAGCATCTTGCCCATTGGTTTTGAAATCGCGGCCGAAAATAGCGACCCGGATAAACCTTCGACGCTGAAGCAAGTAGTAGACGGGTTTAACGATTGTGATTATATAAAAGATCAGCTCGGCAATGTGGTTGGAATAACTTATGACCGAATTAACAAACCATTTTGCCACCTGGTGGACCCTAGCTGGGTAGTGAAGGTTCCGTCGACACGCTGTAACGCCAAAGTTTTTGGCCCGACGCCCTTAAGCTCCGGCGTGCCCGATCGCTTGCAAGAGTGCGCTGATTTACAAAGTTGCATTGCCTTTAATAAAGACGGCACGTGCCAAAGTTACGCTTATTGCACCCGAGAGAAGAATACCTGGCGTTTTGACGCCGATAAATGCGACGCGCAATTTGCGACCTGCCGTTCTTTTCGTGATGCTACCGGTAAAGATGTGGCATACCTCTACCGTACGCTTGATACCGGTTCTTGCAATCAAGACAATGTCGGTTGCCAGGCTTACAGCCTAAATCAAGATGCCGCCGGCAAGTGGTTGCCCGTTACCGCTCCAGTGACGCCCGGTTTTGAAAACAGCGGTATCCATTTTAACAACAAAGTTTCTTCTTCCTGCGGCGCCAACTCGGCTGGCTGCAGCGCTTTTCAGGTAGCTTCGGCCGCTAATGAGCTGCTCTATCTGCGCCAAGCGCCGGCATATCTTAAATGCTATGACAGTAATCCGGAGACGAAGGCGGTAGATTGGCCGGAAAACACGGCCGATCTTGCCAAACTGCAACCCAAGCCAGAATGCAAGAACTACGCGGGAGCTTGCATACCAGATGAAGTGCAGTGTAATTGGTATACGCCCGTTTCTGGCGGCGGCGTCACGCGCATCCCCGGGCGTTATAAGCCAGCCGATCAAACCTCCTCAAACGATCAGTGCGCCGCCAAATGCGTGGGTTATGCCGCCTACCGAGAAATGCCGAGTAATTATGGGAACGGGCAAAATTTGGCTTATATAATTCCATCCTCTGGCGCGTCCTGCAGCGCGGGGGCGGAAGGGTGCAGTAGTTTTACCAACTTGAGCACGGCCACCGGCGGAGTGGAGCAGGTTGAGCATTATTCTTACCTGCGCGCGTGCGTTACTCCCGAGCGTGATAAAGGCAAGAATTTTGTTACCTATGAAGGCTCCAAGATCGGCGGGTATCAACTAAAGACGTACCGGTTGGTAGAAAATAACGATCCGAATAACGGCCCAGTTGGCGCGCCGAAATATTTTTATAAGACTGATGAAGATTTGAAGCGTTTTAACGACGATTGCAGTGAGACTCGTTACAAAGCCGGTACCGCCTCCTTGGATTGCCGGCAATTTAACGATGAACAAGGACGCGTTTATTATCGCTTGCTCGCGCAAACGATTCCGGTCGCCGAATCTTGCACGCCGTATCGCCTAAATTCCACCGAACTTTATCCCGTAAAATCCATCGCAGATAAAGATAGTTGCGATAAGCGTAATGGCCTATGGCAAAACGATCAGTGTCAGGTTTGTTTCCAAAATGGTGAATATAGAGATGGTTTCTGTTTCTATTCCGGACTGCCGGATGGCGTAGCAAACAGCGCCGGCGCCAGCCGCTCTTGTTCGGCTGGTGTTGATACCTGCCGCGCCTACAAAGGCAACGCCGGCAACAACATCAAAGAACTTTTTAACGATACTTTTGAAGGCGCGGTTTCCCCCGTGATAGCTCTAAAAAATTGGGAGCCGATTTCGGCTGTTCTCTCTCCCGAGTCCACCCGCGTGGGTGAGCACTCCTTGGAATATACGGGAAACACGGCAGTCTTTAGAAATGTTTCTTCCACGCCCGGCAAAAGCTATGATCTTACCTTCTGGGCCAAAGGGTCTGGTCCCAATGTTCCTGTTAGTCTCACGAGCCTCAATCTCGACAAAAGCCTTAATTTCAAGGGCAATTTTGGTACCGTGGGTGTCGGCGATGTTTGGAACTATTATCATCTCGGCCCAATTGAATTCGGCGGCACCAGCCAACTAGCCCAACTAATGTTCGATAATCCGGGCGGCGGCAAACTATACCTCGATAATGTTCGGCTGGTAGAAGTAGCAGACTTTATCTATCTCGTTAAAAAGAGTCTTTCGGTAGACCCGGTGTGCGACAGCACGCCGAACGACAATCTGCCGGGTGAAGCCTTGGGTTGTACGGCCTACAAAGATCCTGCTAATAACACTGTTTTCCTCAAGAATTTCAGCTACCTCTGCCGCGCCGAGGCGGTGGGTTGTACCGCTCTGCAAGACACCAGAAATACCATTACCGATAATGGTCCGCGCGCCTACAGCGTTTGGCTGGCTGGCCCGGGCGGACAGAAAGTTACCAAGAAAGTTGGCAACGACAGTTATTCCTGCCAGGTTCCAACCGGCGCTTTGGGTTGTTACCAGGAAATTCTTGGGCACCAGGCCAGTGAAATTACCGCGGCTCTCGGCCCGGGCGCCATAACACCGTCAACGGTCTACATTCCCGAAGACACGCCAACTTCCACGCCCGTGTATCTTGTAGCCGATAAGGCGGCTACCTGCAATCAGGTGGATGTGGGCTGCAGTTACGCCGGCCTCGAGAATAAGGTTGCCAACACTTCGGTGTTTAAAACCGTCCTGATTAAAAATAATCCGGATGATCCCAATTATTCCAAAACCCTGTGTACCAAGGAGGCGGTTGGTTGCAACAGTTATTCCGATGGACCCAGTACCGTGTACTTTAAAGACCCGGCGGTGGTGGGGCAGAAGATTTGTTCTTATAAACCCAAGGTCAGCTACCAGGGCAACGACAATGCCAGCGGCTGGTTCTGGAAGGGTGTTGGTGTTTGCAAAAACGCCAAGTTTTGTAGCCAAGACGCCGAATGTGGTGAAGGCGACAAATGCGATGGCATTGGCAACCAGCCCTGCTACCCCGATTATATCCAATCCGGATCAGCATTTGGCCTGTGGTCTTATGGAAACGTTGACAAGTATCAGAATTTCGCTGGCGAATGTCCGCGCGAACAAAATAGATGCACTGAATTTATTGATCACAACGACAAAGATCGCGACGGCAACGATCAAGCCTATTACCTTATCAACAATGATCGGCTAAGTGGCGGCGATTGTAACGGAAAAGTTGGTCAAAAAGACGGCTGCGCGCTGTTGGATCAAACCGATACTCCCAACAAATCGGCCAACACCGCCGCTACCTATGATGAAAGCGCGAAGCAGAATGGCGGCCTGGTGGCGCCTTCGTCGACGAACAAAAACGACGCCAACAGAATAGTGAAAGTAAAACGCGACCGCGCCTGCGGCGAGTGGCTGCAATGCCGGTCATCACATCAGGAATGGGATGAAAAAAATAGTAAATGGAAAACCATCTGCGACATCATCGGGCGATGCGATAAATTTCCGGAGGTAAGCCAGGAAAATACCATCAGTAACTGCGCCAACTGGATTGATAACGCTTCGGAGTATAACGGGCAGGTTTTGACTCCGGAGATTTATGTAAATCGCGATATTTCTTGGAAGGGGAGGGATTTTGACGGCTTCTCTATTCCGGGTACATATCCGGTGGAAGAGCTGTCCCAAGTTAATATCAATGCGGCCTCTTCGGATTGGCGGTTGGTGAAACCAATTCCGTGCGGCGTCGGGCCTAATTGTATTAAAGGCGCAAGCCAGTACAGCACTGCCTGCGCGGTTAAACCATCTGTCCAACCCTGTGGCAGGAATAATGCCGGTTCGTGCGTGAACGGAGTTTGTATGCAAACTATCACCGGCCGCTTTCAAGACATCGCAGCTAACGCGCCCAAGCAAATTTGCCGCGCTTATCCCGAGAACAACTCTCCTTTCCCCAACACCACGGTCGTTTCAAGCGCCTCCCAACCTTTCTCCAATGCTAATCTGTGTGAAGAGGCGAATGGTTCCACCTCTGACGCGGTCCTGGCGAACGCCTGTGAGTGTGACTACACCAAAGTTAATTATGGTGACACCATCACCAAGTACTGGAATTACATACGGCCAAATGGCGTGCCCGCGGTAAAAGACAATAATGGTCTGGATACTACGGCCGGCAATATTCCCGACGGCGTTTGCCAGGGCGGTTCCAAAAATGGCTGGAGTTGCTCTGATGACAGCCAGTGCGGCCGAATGGTAAATAATCAATTTATCACCGATGGCATCTGCCAACGAAAGAAAAAAGAAAACAAGTTATTGGGCTGGCGCGGCTTCTGTTTGGAAGACGACTTGTCCAGAATCATAAATGCCGACCCAGATCAGCACCCCTGCTTGACCTGGTTGCCGGTGGATTATTTAAAGGGCGCGGCAGATATCAACAATCAGCATGCCGAGGCTGGCTATGTTCCTCCCCCGGTTGGAGGCAGGTATTATTGCCTAGAAGGTAACGCGGGCGGTGGCGCTTTACCCTTTCCGCCCTCCGCTTATCCCCAAAACCACTACCTAAATGAATCTCGAAATCCATATCTTACCAGCAACAGTGGCTGTGGTAACGACACATACTGCAGAAGCCACGATGAAAATAATGGGGGTCAGTTTCGAACACAAACTTTTGACGTTGGAAACAGTACCATCAATTTAGTGCAGACCGATATTGAAAAAATAATATTCACGGTCGCAAACGGCGCAAATGTTCATGGTGGGGGGGAAAACGCAGATCCGCTAAGAAATACGGTATTTGAGCTGTGGCCAAACGATCCTTCTACTGGCGTTCCACAGGCTCAATATACGGTAGAACCAAAAGGTTCTAATAAGCCGGGTCATGCCGCAACCGGAAAGTATTTAGGCAAGGATAATGAGTTTATTCTTATCTACGGAAGCGCGACCAAGAACGGCGATGAGAAAAATTTCTTGGTAGACGACCAAGGCAACGTCTGTAACCCGGCAATTAACGAGAACAAGGGTTGCAATGCGTTCAGTGGAAATGTTTTCAAACCGCGTGGTCTAACCACAAAAGCCGGCCAAACTAATTTGGACACTGAAGGTATTTGGGATCCAAGGGCCTATCCTAACAGTGCCAAAGAGGACAGCACAGACAGCATTTGTCCTACTGGTAGCGGCAGCGACGGCAATTGGCATGCTATTCGTATTAAATTTGACTCCAAAAAAACTAAAAAATTTATTGGTTATGATATCGCCTATTGTGATAACTCCGATCTTCATGGTGATATTGAATATCAAATGACCTTTAAGCTTAGAGAATGGTGCCGCGGTATAGCCGACGCTACGATTAGTTATACTGATGATTTCATTCGTACTGTTCCTTGGACCAATCGTTTGTGGGTGGGAAACACTCCCCCCTATCAAATAACGAATCTATATACTCGCGCTACTCCGGTTGCTCCCTTTGGCAGTCTCGGCTCCAATGACACGCCGGCCGCCAGTCCGATTTTCTTGTCACCGTTTTCCGTCACCAAAGAGTGCCAGAAAATCGGCGGAAACACGGCGTGTTCTTACGCTCCCTCCATATCCACCCTTGAAAAAGCGCCGCAATTCGTTCCGGGGGCTCCCTTCAGTTGTCTATTCCCCGATGGTAGCCACGCACCAGGATGTACCCAGTCCGATGAACAAGGCAAGGAAGCAAATAGTCTTGCGACAGGAGTTGCGCCAGGCGGGAAAAAAGCCAGCGATCTCTTGGGCACAATCTTTGCCAGCGTCAGAAATGTTTTCGATTTTGATGCGATCAAAGGGTACCAACCAGGCAACAATTATCCTAGCAAAACCGAATTCGGCGATTTTGGAAAAGGGGCATTCGCACAAAATCTGCCCAAACCACCGCTCGTGTTCCCGGTAGGTTCGTGCCTCGGTGACAAATGTTTTGAGAATAACAGTAAACAAGGAATCACGGTAAACGGACAAGTAAACGGAGACGTAAGATTTTATTCTAACACTGCTTCGGTGATATTGAAATTCTTCGCCTTCGCCGACGCCAACCAGATGCCATTACGTCAGCTGAAAGTGGATTGGGGAGATAATTACACGGGGGATTTTTCCGGTATCTATCGTAATCATCGCGGTTTCGCAACATCTGTCTGTCAGCTTGATCCACAATCTAATGAAGGGTTAAAGAGATGCCAATCAACCCAGTTGAACGATCTGGCCTGCGGGGCAGACGGCGATTGTCAGAAGCAGAACCCAAACAGCAAGTGCAGTCAGGATTTCCATAAATGTTTTATCACTAAGGTAATCAGTAACACCCCCTGCGTTTCAAACGATGATTGTCAGGCCGTTGTGCCGTCCTGCGTCGCAGAAAGCCAAGCTCCGGACTTCGGACACATTGTCAATAAGACTTGCGACAATACTAGCTTTCAATTTAATCATATTTATCAGTGCTTTAAAGATGACGTTAGTTTCGTAGATCCGAAAAAAAGTAATCCAGATTATATCCTTTCTAGATGCGGCCCCGGCTTCCCCGATGGTTGTTGTACCTGGCAACCCCGTGTTCAGGTGAAGGATAATTGGGGATGGTGCAATGGGACTTGTGAAGATGCAGACAGTCCGGGAGGCACAGGGTGTTATGATGCGAGCTGGAAGCAAGGAGGATTGGACGAGTGTAAAATAAATTCAGGCGCCTTCACCCGATTTAACGGACAAATTATTGTCGCACCTAAGTAGTTTCTAGTTTCTTAGAATAAACAAAAATTCCCTCGCCTGGGCGGGGGAATTTTTGATCTTCTCAAAAGACAATCCAATTATCTATTAAGAAGGGAGGGCCACGCGAGTTGTTTTAAACAACAACTCGCGTGGCAAGTGGAATTGTTTACCATGCCTTACCTTTACGGCAACTCAAAGTAAAGTGGGCGCCGTCGGGGCTGCAGGTGAAAGAGGATGCGGTAGCGAGGTCTGGGGGTAGTGGGCATGAGAAGGCCCCCTTACAGATGATGTAGCACTTCCCGCCCCAGCTGTCGAGAATAAAGTCGCAGGAGAATTCAGGAGCATCGGGACCGTGGCAGTACCAAAGCTTCAGAAAGCTGTCGTCGGCCTTGATCGGCGCGCACAGGCTGGCCGTGGTGGTCATGTCCGGCGTCGGCGTCAGGTCGACGGCCGTCAGGTCGGCCTGGGAGTTGCCGCCGTCCACATTGGACGGCACGCAGTTGCCCGCGTTGTCCATCTTCTGCCCCAGGGGGCAGGGGTCGCCGCCGTCGTCCATGGGCTGGGCGGGACCGCAACCGGGGAGGCAAAAGGCGTAGAGCACGAGGCCGGCGAAGCCGACGTACACGATGGCGCTGATCAGATCCTTGGCGATGCGCTTGAGCATTTTTTGGCTCCTTCTGTTGTTTTGTTAGCCTGCAGTGGCTAAATAAGGCAAAATTACCCTATTTAGCCAGCTATGTAACAGAACAATAAATAATGATACCACGTTTTGGGGGTTTTGTCAAGCGCCCCCATCTGTCCCCTGAATTTCACAGATTACCATTCCGCCGGTAGAAATTGGGAAGATCAGCCTGATTGGTTTGCCGAGGGCGTCGGTAATTATCTCTACTTTCTGGAAAGGTTTGATGACGGTCGGGCAGCTGATCGAGCAGGTCCGGCCGAATTCAAAGTAGGTAATTTCTGGCTCGCAAGATCTAGTGCCGACAATCGTGTCGCACCACCAGCGCGTATTTTTGAATAGCAGTTCTATTTCCGCGCAACGGGCAGACCAATCAGTCAAGTCGGCCGGCGGGGCAAGGTCGTAAGCCGGTGGTGGCGGCGGGCCGTGGTTACAGCCGGGCGACAAGAAGAAAAGTATCAAAAAAGCGTTGATCCCAAGCGGTATTCTCTGCATTGTCTAGAACTCCTATCTTGCTTCTGGAGCCATACTGACATATTTTTAGATGATTAGCAAGTGTGTGCAAGTAATTGTCGTGTATAATTCCCCCAAACTAAAAAAGCGCCCGCGCGCTTCTTTGTAATTACTTTTGTTTTTTCATTTCACCGGCGGCGTAATTGGTCTTGATGGCAGGGCGACGGTCGGCGGTTTTCCGGGCGCTTTTTTTAGTAACTGGCTGGCTAACTGGTTGGCGCTGCCAAAAATTATTCGTTCTTCTTTCTTGACACTGCCATGGACTTTGTCGGTGACCGCGTGAATGCTGTAGACATCTTTGCCGTGAGTAAGCTGTTGCATACTGCTGGCGGCATTCGGATTCGTCTCCGGCGTTTTGCCGCGGCCTCCTTTATTGGCATTAAAACGAGAACTAGGCCCGATTATGGTCATATAGCATGATGTTAATCTACTAATATGCGAATGTGAAAGTTATGATTGCTGAATGTATCAAGTGTACCGTTCTTAAACTAACTCTGTCAAATTGAGAATGGAAACGCGCCAAAACAGTAATGTGGATAAGTAATTGTCGTTGTTGCCAGGCTTAAAGTGTGATATAATTATTATGAGCAAAAGGATTTTATGGCCTTAAAGAAAATTCATGCCTAACTACTTGCGTAAAAAAATTGCTTCAGTAGTTAATTTTTTGCATTCCCAGCGCCAAGCCGTGTTTCTTGTTGGTATTTTTTCTTTTTTGGGAGTGATATTTTTATTTGGGTGGTCGCATCCGGCCGCGGCCCAAGTAGAAGAGCTGGCTAAACCGGGTTTTTGGACGGGGTTAATCTCCGGCATACTCCTGTCAATTTCCAGATTGTTTCTCTCCATCACCCTATTTATCCTCACCTTTGTAATTCAAATTGCCGGGTACAATGGCTATCTCACTTCTTCAGCCGTCAGCGTGGGCTGGGTGATGGTGCGCGATATTACCAACATGCTTTTTGTGGTGATCCTACTGATTATCGCTTTCGGCACCATCCTCGGCATTGAACAATACGAATGGAAAAAACTCCTCGGTAAATTTGTTTTGGCCGCGATATTGGTAAACTTCAGTCGTATCATCTGCGGAGTGATTATTGATATCGCGCAAGTAGTGATGGTCACGTTTGTGAACGGCATTGCCGCTACCGCCGGAGGCAATCTCATCAACGCGTTTAGTTTGGACAAGATTAGAGATCTAAGCACCAACTCCACTCCAACCACCTTTACCGACTCCAATTTTTTATTGGCCGCGATTGGCGCGGTGTTTTTCTCGGCTATCGTCATGGCCACCTTGGGGGTATTTATGGTAATGCTGCTCGCGCGCCTGCTGGTGCTTTGGGTTTTGATTGTTCTGTCGCCTTTGGCTTTTGTATTAAGCGTCATTCCCAACACGCAGAAGTATGCCAGCCAGTGGTGGAGCGAGTTTGGCAGTAATGTGGTAACCGGCCCGGCGCTTTTGTTTTTTGTCTGGCTGGCTTTTGTCACGGTAGGCAACGGCCGCATCAACGACGAGATCGCTCTCAATTCCAGCGTGCCCGCCGCGAGTAAAATAGGCGCAGGAGGGCAGGGAACCTCTGAAGCCGAACAAATTAGCGGCGGTCAAAATTCCGGCATTAGCAAGGCTATGGAATGGAACAATATGGCGAACTTTGCGATAGCGATTGGCATGCTGATGGTGGGCGCTAAAGTTGCCTCACAGCTCGGCGGCGTCGGCGCGTCCTTGGCGCAGAAAGCGGTGGATTTTGGCACGAAAGCCGGCATGGCGCTGACTGGCATCACCGCGGCCAGATTTGTGGGAAGGAAAGGGTTAGAGGCGGGGAAAGCGGCGGGCAAATTTGCGTTGATGAAAGCGCCGATTGTGGGTGGAGAGGCGTGGCAGAGGCGGGGGCGAACCATTGCCGCGATAGGAAAAATTGGTTTGGGAAAAATTTCTGAAGTGAGAACCAAGGGGGCCAAGTATTTTGAGAAAAGTGGCAAAAGGGTTACCGAGCTGAAGGCTCAACGCAGGGAAGGAAAAATTTCCGAGGCAGAATTTAAAGCAACCATGAAAAAAGAAAAGCTGGGTGGCGTTGGGGGGGTAGTAGAGAGGTTCGCGGCCGGTCGTGTCGCGTCTCTCATAGAGACAGGGGGTCGCAAGAATAAACGCGTGGAAGACTGGGAAAAGGCGGCCGAAAGTGAAAAGAAGATAGTAGAAGAAAGCTATGGCACTAGCGCTGGTTTGGCGGGAAGAAAAAAAACAGAACTCGGTAAAAAAGCGGAACAAGTTGAAGAATTGGCCAAAGTTAAAAAGGAAGAGAAACACGCGCAACAAGAAGCCATACTTCTAGAGACAGATCCGGAATTCAAAAAGAGAGCGGAAACAATATATAAGACAAAGGCGAGAGGCGAAGTACGGCAAGTAGAAATGACCAGGGCAAAAGAAGTTGCCGTGGCCGAAGCGCGTGATGAGCAAATTGCAGAAAAATCCGGGGGAAGGGTCCGGGGTAATTATGTCGATGCCGTAAGGGCCAAGCATACCAAGGAAGATGTGGATAGAGAATCGGTCGCGAGCTATGATAAGGCCATGATCAGAGTAGATACAATAAACGCGGCAATTAAAGATTTAAGCGACAAAGGCGCTCGGACGGAGGCGGAAGATAGACAATTGGAAGATTTGCAAAAAACATTGGCCAATGCTTCTTTGGCGAATGTTAGTCGAGGCAAAATATTTGGTGAAGGCGCTTTAGATAGAACCTTGGAGAAAGTCGGAAGGCACGATGTGGGTCAGGATTTGACCAACGAAAACCTCTTGGCGCAACAGGCCAATATCCTGACGGCGCATTCGGGTAAAGCTGTGGGAGCCTCCGCTCCCGAGATAGATAAAGCTTTGAAGGAAATGGAGACGACAAGGGGCTCGGCTTTTTTGGAGCAGATGGTAGACAAATTAAACACGATGGCGGAAGATGGCGCGGCGGGCTATGCCGGCAATTTTAAGTTGGATCCCAAAACACTTAAAGTGCGTAGAACGCAATTTTTTCAGGAAGATAAAGAGGGAAAGATCGTACCGGACAATAATGGGCAGCCCAAACCAAATGAAGACGAGAAAAAATATATACAGGGGAAAAGAGATTGGGCGGTATCACAATCAAAATTTGGCAAACTTGGATTTGAGGGGGCGGTAGATAATAAAGGTGGAAAGTGTATGATTCAATCGGCCAAAGCGCTGGAAAATGTGTCGAAGATGTTTGCCGGTCTAACTTTGCAAAGCGTTAATCGGGTTGATAATAACGCGATAAAGACCATGGCCGAAGCCATGAGAAACGGATCAAAGAGCGATGATATTGTGAATGCTTTGGCAAAAACATCAGATGCTGGTGGTGTGAAGGCGTTGTTGAAACGGATTCGGGAAGAGTTGACAGATCGTCCTGATATTATTGTGAATGACCCCCCAAACCCCAAACAGACCAAAACCAGCAACCCCCCCACAACCCCTTAGACAAAAGGAGTTTGGAGCATAACAATCGTAAGGTAATATATGCCAAGTGATTTTCTAAATTTTTTAAAACCAAACGCACCTCTTTCACCGGTTGAGCTGGAACGGAAGGAAGAGGAATTTTGGCATTTTGACATTCCTGCAAAAGAGGAGGTTTGGTCGGCGATGAATACTTATTTTAGCCAAGCCTCCCCGAGAGAAGATAGGAATTTTTGGTTTAGTTACTGGCGGTGGTTCACCGATGTATCCTGGAAATTTTTTCTAAATCGGGAACGTCAATTTGTGATTGAAATAGCTATGGGAAGACAAGTCCCGCCAGCAATCTTGCTGGATTTTGATATTTGGATTGAGCTGATAAAATATCTCGCTATGCGTACGGTGGATGACACCGATATGCAAAGCTTATATTCTAAAATGAAAAGCGCCTTTCTGGAATCCGAAGCTATTATGGGCATGTGGCAGGGAAAAGAGGTGATGGTGAAGGAGGCGGTGGAGGAAGTAAGGTTCATTAATCGGCCGGGAAACACCTCGCTAGAAGCCGCTGAGTTTACCAGTAAAATAAAAAATATTCTCTACCCCAAAGGCGACCCACAAGTTGAAAAATATTTTTTTGCCGACCCCGATGTGGCGGTAGATCGCTTTATCGGTCTCATTAACTTCTTTTTAGGCATTAAGCCGGAAAACATTCAATATATTGTTGACGCATACATACACCCCGATCGCGGAGCAACCTCGGAGGGTGCCGGCGCTGGCGTAACAGCTACCACATCGCCCGCTCCTCAACCAGCCGTCCCGGCCGTCAAGCCACAGTTGACTCCCGTTCCGCCAGTTGCAGAAACCAAAAAAGAGCCGGTCGTCGAAAAATCGGCCGCTCCAGCTGTTAAACTATTGTCAGTCCCCACGTCGAAAATTTCTTTGCCAGCTCCAGCCGCAGCTCCCAAGCCCGCTACTCCAGCTTTGCCACCTACCCCTAAGCCCTCATCTCTGCCAGCTCCGGTCGCCAGTTCCAAAGAGATATTAAGCGTCCCCAAAAAAGAATTGCCCAAACCAAAGCCGGACCTGTCCGCCGAAGATCGCTTTAGGCGACCGGAGGTGGAAGAGAAAAAAAATATTGTTGAAGCACGGGGGATTGCCGCGTCGGTCGCTCCGCTCCATCCTCGCAATGACAACAGTAAACCTTCCCCCCAGCAAATTAAAACGCAGGTGGAAATGAGATTCAAAAGAGAGGAAGACGGCCAATTTGAAAATGTTGAGGATGTGCTAATTTTGTTAGATAATTTGGCCAAGCAACACAACGACCCCAAGATCGCGGAGATGTTGTATTTTGATGAAGCCGAAGGTAAATTTAAGTGGATTATTTGATATGAGCGACGATAAAACACAACCAATGATCACGGTTAAGAAATCTGATGGAACAACCATCAAGATGTCTCTTGCCGAATTCAAAAAAATGTCCGCCGCCGTCAAAGGCGGGCAGGCAAGCGGATCCGCCTTGGGTGGAAAAGCCGATCCAGTGGTTAGTGTTGCTCCAAAGGCTGCTGTAGAGAACAAAGGCGGGGAGACGTCTGTCATTGCGAGAAGCGAGGAACGAGCGACAAAGCAATCCCCTGGCTTAAGGAGTTCTGATATCAAGGGGATCGCCACGCTCCTCCCTATGGTCGCTCGCGATGACAATAAAAAAACGCCTCCTCCGAGCTCCGACTTCAAACCCTTGGTAGAAGAAATGCCCCTCACTGTAAATAAAGCCGCGCCGCTCGCGAGCGCTTCTCGCGCTGATCAGGCGGAAAAAATTATTAAAAAATTAAGTTTTAAAGTGTCTCCGGATAACCAAAATCGTCTGCGGGCAATTATCCAGCTCCGGCTAAAAGATATTCGCACGGCTGAAGAAACTAAGGAAACTGCCTCGCGCAAAGTGGGTGACGGCGGTTTGGGCGTCACCGAGGTTCAGGCCGTTGAGCTGGCGCGCCTTTGCGACGAAGAAATTGCCGGCAAAAGCACAGAAAATAAAGATAGTATTTCCGATATTAGAAAATTAAAGGGGGAAGAAACGCCCCGACATGATGTCGGGACGTCTGTACCGGTTGCCAATAAATCGGCCCTCCCGGCAACCACCACGCCATTTAATGCGTTTGTGCATGGAGAAAAGACCACCCCTCCTTCCCCTCCTCCGAAAGGAGGGGGAAATTCATCGTCTGCTTTCCAGAAAGAAATAGGGACTCCGTTTAAGCTGAACTCTCAATCAGCGGTGAAAGCGACCATGCACGATATTATCCCCAAGGCAGTAGAAATGGGGCCGGTGGACGAAATACGCTCTGCCACCCTCACCGATTTTCGCCGTCTGGCGGCGAAGCCCGAAGAAGCCGCGCATCGTTTCTTCCAAAAGTTTATCAATCTAAAAGAGGAATCAATCCTCCTTTACTTGGAGGCCGCGAGCGCTTGGCGAATGAGTTCGCTCTATCTTGAATACATTGGGGCGCTCGGGAGCGCTCTCGCCCGCCAACAAAAATTCGCTCCGCTAATCACAGATAAAAACAGTATTCAACTAAATGAAATCAAGGCGATTATAGAGATGGATAAGAATTTAAGTTTATAGACTGTTGTGAACCAATTTACCGTCCCACAATTTATAGATGTTGAGGATAAAATTTTCGGGCCGATTACGACGCGCCAGTTTGTAATTCTGCTCGTCGCCGGTCTCTTAATTTTTGTTTCTTTTAAATTAGCCGACACGGCTTTGTTCATCCTCCTCCTCGCGCTTATCGGAGGCCTGGCGCTGCTGCTTGCCTTTGTAAAAATAAACGGGCAGTCTTTTCATTATTTTATCTTAAATATTTTTCAAACATTGCGCCGTCCCAGCCGACGAGTATGGAATAAAGTGTATACAAAAACAGAATTAAATGAATTTATTGCCGCCGGAAAAGTGGCCGAGGTTGAGCAAAAAGCGCCGGTCAAATCGGCCTCACCCACGCGGATTCGCGATCTGTCGCTCTTGGTGAATACCGGCGGATATTATAAGCCGGAATAACACGACTATTTCGTTAAATCATATGAAAAACAAAGCCGCCGCCAAAAAGAAAAATTCCCTGACGCCAACCCAGCACCATCTTTTAATTGCGGAAATTCGGCAGGATACGGTGATTATGAAAGATGGCACGCTCCGGGCGGTTTTGCTGGTTTCGAGCATCAACTTTTCTCTTAAAAACGAGGACGAGCAGAATGCCATTATCTCTTCCTACGTTTCCTTTTTGAATTCTTTGGATCATCCGCTCCAGATTGTTATTCAATCCCGCCGATTGCAGATTAAACCTTATTTGGAGCGACTGATAAAGCAGGAACACGAGCAGACGAATGAACTTTTGCGCATGCAAACCGCCGATTATCGTTCGTTTGTTTCGGAGCTCGTTGAGCTCGGGGAAATTATGAGCAAGCAGTTCTACGTCGTAGTGCCCTACGACCCGCTCTCCAACAAGCAAAAAAGTTTTTGGTCGCGCTTTACCGAAGTAATCAATCCGGCTTCGTTGGTAAAACTGAAGGGCGAGCGATTCACTAAAAGAAAGCACGATTTGGACATGCGCGTCCGGCAAATTGAGTCCGGTCTCGCGAGCATTGGCCTTACGGTAGCGCGCCTGGATACGCAGTCGCTTATCGAATTGTATTATTCCACGTATAATACCGATATCGCCCTCACCGAACCTTTGCCAGCGCTTGGTAAAGTGCGGGTGGAGGAGTAAGGGACTTTAGACTGATAAATATGGCATTTAAACCAACTATCCCCGGCAAAGAAAAGGGCCCCGCCGGAAGGCTCGAAGCCGAGCAGGGGAAGCTCGCTAAAAAATCTACCGAAGAGCTGGTTACGCTCGAAGAAGAAAAAGTTTATCGCGAGGGCGTGGTTTCCATTCGCGATCTTATCGCGCCGGCGGCTTTTAGCGTGGAATCGAGTTTCCTTCAGTTGGGGACTGTATTTTGTCGCACCATGTTTGTCGTTTCCTACCCGCGCTACATTTCAATTGGCTGGAGTTCGCCGGTGATCAATCTTTCCATTACCATGGATATCAGCATGTTTTTTTACCCGGTAAAAGCAGCCATCATTTTAAAGCAACTCAAAAACAAAGTGGGCGCGCTTGAGGCGCAACTTACCGCCGACAGCGAAAAAGGCGCGCCGCGCGACCCCGTTCGTGAAACCGCGCTTCGCGATATTGAACAGCTCCGCGATAATTTGACGCAAGGTATTGAACACTTTTTTCAGTTTGCCTTTTATGTCACGATTTACGCCGAGAGCAAGGAGAAACTGGATCAGGTCTCCGAAGACATTGAAGGAATTTTTGGCTCAAAGCTCATTATGAGCCGTAAGGTGCTTTTTCAGGCCGAGCAAGGCTTTAATTCCACTCTGCCGCTTGCGAACGACGAGCTCATGATTACTTTCAACATGAACTCGAGCCCTATTGCCGCCTCGTTTCCATTTATCTCGGCCGAACTCACCTCGGACGACGGCATTCTTTACGGTATTAATCGCCACAATAACAGTTTAATTCTCTTTGACCGCTTCTCGCTCCAAAACGCCAACATGGTGGTTTTTGCCACTTCCGGCGCCGGCAAGAGCTATACGGTTAAGTTAGAAATTTTACGCACCCTGATGATGGGAATTGACATCATTGTTATTGATCCGGAAATGGAGTATAAACATCTCTGCGATGCCGTGGGCGGCACTTATATTAACATTTCCCTCTCTTCTGAAAGCAAAGTTAACCCCTTTGATCTGCCGCGGCCGGTGGGCCAAGACACATCGGTAGAAGACATCATTCGGGGGGCGGTGATTACCGTCAAAGGGTTGCTCCGCATAATGCTCGGCGGTTTAACCACCGTGCAGGATTCTGTCATCGATCGCGCGCTTATTGAAACGTATGCCAAAAAAGATATTACGAGCGATGCCGACCTCTCCGTGGTTCAACCGCCGATCATGCAGGATTTGGAGGAAGTGCTTGAAGGCATGGAAGGTTCGGAGGATCTTGTGCTCAAGCTCAAAAAGTATACCGAGGGCACCTTTGGCGGGCTCTTCAATTCTCCCACCAATGTGGATATTAGGAATCAGCTGGTAGTGTTCAGCGTGCGCGATCTTGAGGATGAACTCCGGCCGCTCGCGATTTACGCGATTGTAAATTACATTTGGAACGTGGTGCGCTCGGAACGCAAAAAGCGTATCCTGATAATTGACGAAGCCTGGTGGCTGATGCAGCACGAAGACAGCGCCCGCTTTATTTTTGCTTTGGTTAAACGTTGCCGCAAATATTACCTGGGTGTTACCACTATTACCCAGGATGTGAACGACTTTTTGAAATCGCAGTACGGACAAGCGATTGTTACTAATTCCGCCCTCCAGCTTCTCATGAAGCAGTCGCCGGCCTCGGTTGATTTGGTGCAGAAAGTTTTTTTACTCACCGACAGCGAAAAGTATCTGCTTCTTGAGAGCGCCGTTGGCGAGGGAATTTTCTTTGCCGGTTTAAAGCACGCCGCGATTAAAGTGGTAGCTTCGTATACCGAGGACCAGCTTGTTACCACCAATCCGGAACAGCTCTTGGAGATAGAAAGAGCCAAAAAAGAATTTGAAAAAGAAACGCAATAATTAATATTCTCACCGTCATTTTTTAAACTTGTACCTTATGTCCTTGCGCGCGCGCTTATTTATCATCATTAGCCTAGTCGTGCTCTTTGTGTTGGGGATAAGTTTGATTTTGCTTGCCAGAAATCGCCAGGGTGGTAAAACGGCTGCCCCGACGGCCGAAGCCCCCGCGAGTAACGGTGTTCAAAATACCAATGCTAATGGCGTGGTTCCCCAAAATCCAGCCGCCGCCCTATCACCGGCCGCCACTATCCCGCCAATTTCTTCGCTTGAGCTAGAACAGAATAGCGTAAAACAGCTGGCCAAAGTATTCATCGAGCGCTACGGCACCTACTCCAGTGATAATAATTTCCAAAATCTTAGAGAGGTGGAAAGTTTGGCGGCGCCGGAACTCTGGAAGAAAATTTCCGCTCGCATGAGCACCCCCGCCGTCGGCCCATTTGTTGGTGAAACCGTTAAGACGTTCTCGGTAAATATGCTGAATTGGAGCGATACCGCGGCAGAATTAGAATTGAAAACCCTCCGAACCACCGAGAAAGGCGGCGTCGTAGCGGAAAAATATCAGGGAGTAAAAGTTAAGTTAATAAAGCAAGGAGGAGCCTGGTTGGTATCAAATTTTGAATGGGAAACACCCTGATCACTTCAGCGCTCCAGCACTCTATCACTTCAGCACTTGACCACGTTAAGTGTTATTGTGTTACAGTGAAATATGTTTAATAAAATTACCAGCTTAATCAAGGATATACTGTTTCCGATATTCTGTGCCCGGTGCGGTAAAGAAGGAGAGTGGTGGTGCCAAGCGTGCCGAGCGGGGCTAGCGCTAGAGAGCGAGGTAGCGCCGCGGCCGTACCTTGATCGGATTACTACTCTCGGGGCTTATCGCGAAGGAGAACCGCTCGCCCGTCTGATCCGTGATTTTAAATATCGGTACGCCCAAGATAGCATTAAATTTTGGAAAGACTGTATTTTGGAAAGCGGGTTTAAGACGAACGCTCTAGCGATTATTCCCGTGCCGCTCCATACCAGGCGTTCGCGCGAGCGCGGATTTAATCAGGCGGCTCTTATTGCCGAAGCTCTTGGCCAATCACTCGGCATCCCTGTTGTTCTCGGCAGTCTGGTTCGAGTTCGTTATACCCGGCAGCAGGCGCGGCTTAACAAAGCTTCTCGCGAAGAAAATGTGCGCGCGGCCTTTGCCTGGAGAGGGGAGACGCCGCCGCGGCACCTTCTGTTGGTTGATGATGTGTACACTACCGGCGCTACCATGCAGGAATGCGCCCGCGTGCTCCGGACAGCTGGGGCGGAGGTGGCAGAAGGTTTTGCTTTGGCTCGCGATTGAGTAGTCCAGGTTGACTGGCAAGTTATTTTTTGCTAAGATTGTACCAGCTTTATTGATTGAACTCATAGCGAGCTTCGCCAATTGTTGAGCCAACTATAGAAATAACTCGCTATCAGTTCATTATTGTTTTTTTTAGTAAGGGGAGAGTAGGGTCTTTAACGTGAAATACTGAATAAATTTTAGTTAATCAAAATCAAACTGGAGAGGTGGCCGAGCTGGTCGAAGGCACCACACTGCTAACGTGGCAGGGTCTCAAAAACCCTCGCGGGTTCGAATCCCGCCCTCTCCGCACTGAATACTTTTTATCGGCAGACCCGAGTGCCCAAACTTATCTAAATAATGCCGCAAAACTAAACGGAGTAAAAAACCAAGATTATGCTACCAAAAAAAGATTTAGAAGCAGTTCACAGACAAGACATAAGAGTCCTTCTTGAAAATTGGGGCTTAATTGCCGATTTTGAAGCTGGGAAAATAAAATGCCGCTTTTGTTATGATGTCATATCAGAGTTTAACTTTGGAGCTATCTTTTCGGAAAATAAACAGATTTTTTTTGTATGTTCAAAACTGGATTGTTTAGCGAAGCTCCCCAAACAAAAATAGTATGACCCTGCTTTCTTCCATTGCAACTTTCGGTCTCACAACAGGACTTTTTGTTTGGCTCATCATTTATCTTTTTATTCTTCATCAAGAGAAGGGTGAAAGGGTAGTCGGCTGGCTAGCAGGATTTATTGGTTGGGCAAGCAAAAAAGCAGAAAAGGTTGCTACCGCGAATAATATTCAAAGTAGAGTTGATAGTTTTATTATTTCTGTCAACACAGAAGTTGAAGGGTTATTGCCTTTTGGAT
>CAZMYO010000010.1:0-3045 GCA_964570525.1 uncultured Gammaproteobacteria bacterium
GGTTGGCTACAAAGACAAAAAGCAATATTGCGTAGATAAGTTGGCCGAGGGCATCGCTTTTATCGCCGCCGCTTTTAGTCCCAACCAAGTAATTTTGCGTTTGTCGGATTTTAAAACCAACGAATATGCCACGCTCATCGGTGGGCATGACTATGAACCGAAAGAAGAAAATCCAATGCTCGGCTGGCGGGGAGCTTCACGCTATTACAGTCCAGAATATAAAGCGGCTTTCCGGCTAGAATGCGCGGCGATTAAAAAAGCGCGCGAAGAATGGGGTTTAAAAAATATAATTGTCATGGTGCCTTTTTGCCGCACCGTGGAAGAAGGAAAAAAGGTGCTGGCCGTCATGAAAGAATTCGGTTTGGAGCGGGGAAAGAATGGTCTTGAGGTGTATGTGATGTGCGAGATTCCGTCTAACGTTATTTTAGCCAAAGAATTTAGCGAGATTTTTGACGGATTCAGCATCGGCTCGAACGACCTGACCCAGCTAACTCTGGGCGTGGATCGCGATTCGGCGCTCGTCAGCCATATCTATAATGAAAATAACGCGGCGGTGAAGAAACTCATTCGGGAAGTAATTCAAACCGGACACAAATACGGGCGCAAAGTGGGTATTTGCGGCCAGGCGCCAAGCGACTATCCCGAGTTCGCGGAATTTTTAGTGCAAGAGGGGATAGACAGCATTTCGCTCAACCCCGATACGGTTTTAAAAACACGCGCGCGAATCGCGGCCATGGAAAAAAAGATTGGCGCCAGATCAAACTTCCCCGCCCGAGGCGGGTCCGCCTTTGGCAGAAAATTTTCCACTACCCCCTTTAGAATACCCGTCGCCTCTAAGGCCCTGTCTGTAATGGGCGCGCTCGGACTATTTTTAATGCTCACCGGCTACACCTGCCAGACAGTGAATAACCAAAAAACTGCTGACGAGCTCAAGGCAACTATGGCAACCGAGTTGCTAGCGGTGAAAGCTCAATTACGAGAAGAGATTAGACAAGAAGTTTTAGATCGTGAGAAAAAGGAAACGCGCGACTATAGCGAGGATAGTTTTGTAAAGTTTAAACTAAAGTATCCAAGTAGCTGGCAGGTGAAGCACGGAGACAACCGGGTTGTTTTCTTATCTTCAGACACAGCGCGGCAATTTTCCGTGGAAGAGACTGGAGCGCCGCTCATTACGTTAGACAGCTCGTCGGCCACAACTACCTGGAATAGTTACGATGCCTATCGTAGTAAAGATGTTCGCGGCAGCCAAGAGATTGAGGTGTTAGTAATCGGTCTCCCTAGGGCGTATCAGTGGCAGAAGCGGCGTTATCTACAGTTGAGCGGCCACCGTGAATACTTTGAGGAGATACTCAATAGCATCACCGGATTTGAAGCAAAAAAATAGTTTTTCGTTATTTTCTTTTCAAAGATTCGCGAGCTCGATCTCGGGATTCAATCTCGTCATCCCCATCTTCTTCCAAACCCATCGACAACTCTCGTCTCCGGGCATCCTCAATAATGTCCAAGCGTTCGCTAAAGGGCCGTTCTTCTTTTTGTTTGAGAAGGCGCGTCGTAACAATATGCTGGTAGGTTCCCCAAAGTTCCCCCTCCCGGCCGTAGAGCGCGTTGACGGCGCGGCGCGCGGCTTCCGCGAGTTCATAGACGCCAAGCTCTTGTTTGGCCTGCCCGATAATTTTTTGGAGTAATTTTTTGTCGATTTTTTTCATGGAATTTGTTGTGGTAGTTTTTAACCAAAGGTAAAAGTAAAAGCGTTGAGGCCGGAACTCTCGATAATCATCTCTAGCGTATGTTCCTCGGCGCCGCCCGGGTGTTCAATGAGCTTATAGAGGCGTACCTCCTTGATGGTAACCGTGGAGAGAGTTGAGGACTGAAGATGCTTCCATTATAACGGTATCCAGGAGTTGAGTAAAGTTACACAATATACAAAACATCCCGAAGAGATTATACGGGGCTTTACAGTTCGGTTGCTTTGAGCTAGACTGTTTGGGAGCTTTCTAGCGAGGCTCCAAACAGGAGGAACACCATGGTTCTAAGGAAGACGATTTTGGCAGCGTTCATGATTTTTGCAGTGGGCTGCAAAACCCTGGATGTTTCCGCGGGAGCAGACGCCGCTGTCCGGGAAATAATGTCCCCGGAAGCGCGCTATCTCGAAAAGATCAAGGAGAGGTGCGCCAGGGACAGGCTTTGTGTTCTGGAGTGTAGAACTGGATGCACCTGTTTCTTTAAGGACGATGCCTGTCACAACCTTATCACCGATACCGATGGCGACCATTGGAGTCGGTGCGTAATGTTTGAAATGTGGGACCATATAGTGCTTTGGTGTAATCCGAAAAAAGGCGGTGTTCCGCCGGAAATTCTTTCCCGATATCATTAGTACTCTATGGACGGTGCCAAGGCACCGTCCTCAATATTTTTATAAGAAATATCCGCCATAGGCGGATTGTTACTCCCAACAAAATTTACTGCGTCTAACGACTTATAAATTTTGGGCGAGTAACAAAAAGAAAATCCCGACTAAGTCGGGATTGGGTTGAGGGCGAGAGAAAGAAAAAGCGGTTTAGTTTTTGAGCGGCGGCATATTTTCACTCGTCGCTATCGCTTCTCCGGCGCCGGCCTCTTTAGGCAGGGGAGAGGCGTCGATTTCTTGCAGCAGATGTTTTCTTTCTTCGCGCGGGAGCGTAACACCGAGCCCGGCTTCGGTGGCCAGTAGCAGCACATAGGCATAACCTGATGATCTGCACGGCGGACTATATGTTTTTTTGTTGATGAAGAAATGACCGTGCGCTTCGCCACCACTGAATCTACATATTGTCGGACACGGGATTCCAGCCTCGAAAAAGATAAAAAGAACTTTGAGCGGATCTTCCATCGGTGTTTTCTCCTTGTTGCTTTTGGTAAGTATACAGCAACATCTGTCTTTGTCAAGGGGTTGACAATTTGAAAGAATTATTATATAATCTTACTGTTTAAAACAATTATTTGGGATAGTTTCCGCCAGAGGCGGATCAGCCTTTGGCTGACAACTGGTTAGAGCATCCCGACTTA
>CAZMYO010000011.1:0-4940 GCA_964570525.1 uncultured Gammaproteobacteria bacterium
TCCATCAATTTTTTGACGATTAGAGACTCTTCTTTGTAAGTGTCTTTTCTCGGGACACCCCGATAGTAAAAGTTCGGATTGGAAGAATTCGGGAGTGTCCGAACTTTACTACGGGGTAGACATAGCAGTGTCGAACCACCACCTGAAATTACAAAAAGGATTAAATCGTTATAACTTAGGTTTTTTATTAGATTGATGATTTCGATGGATCCGTCGGTGTTTTTTTGAGAGGGGAGAGGGTGAGAGCCCGCAAGGGATCTGATGATTTTAAAACCCTTTACGGTTTTTACGTCGAGAGCGATGCCGGCCTTGATTCTTTGACCTAAGACTTTTTCGAGGGCGAGAGAAGCTTCGCCCGCGCATTTGCCAATCGCGACGACAAAGATATTCTCTATCCCTTTTAGGGAAAAAGTTTTTTTATCTACGCGGAGAGAGTTTTTTTGGAGTTGGATTTTTTCTTTGATGATTTTCTGCGTGTCGATGGCTTCAAGACCAGCTTCGATGATTTGAAGGGCTTTTTTTCGGGTTTCAGTTAAGGCTAAATTTTTGAAGTTTTTGATTTTCATTAAGTTCTGAGTTTGGATTCAACTCGTTTTAAAAATACGGCGTTAGTGGCCACAATGATGGATGAAGCCGACATCAGAAGCGCCGCAATCTCCGGCCTCAAGGACCAGCCTAAAGAATTATAGAACGCTCCCGCCGCCACCGGAATGGCGAGAACGTTGTAGATGGCGGCCCAAAAAAGGTTTTGTTTCATTTTGGTAACCGTAGCTTTGCTTAAACGAATCGCCGCGACAATATCATAAGGATCGGATTTCATAAGCACGATATTGCCGGTTTCAATCGCCACATCGGTGCCGGCGCCGATCGCGATGCCGATGTCGGCCTGCGCCAAGGCCGGGGCGTCGTTGATGCCGTCGCCAACCATGGCCACGAATTTTCCTTCGCTCTGAAGTTTCTTGACCCAGTTCGCTTTTTCGGCCGGCAAGACTTCGGCAAAGACCCGGGTCACGCCAAGCTCGCGCCCGACCGCTTCCGCGGTCCGCTGGTTGTCTCCGGTAATCATAATCGTTTCGACGCCTATCCGCCTTAACTCATCGATGGTTTTCTTTGAATTTTCGCGAGGAGTATCGGCAACCGCTATCGCGCCGATGATATCGCCACCCAAAGCCAGAAGCATTGCCGTCTTGCCCTCACCTTGCAGTCGCTCCATTTCTTGGCGTGCCCCACGATCAAGGTTTATCTTGTGAACTGTCATCAGGCGTTCGTTTCCTAAAAGCACGAGGTGGCCGCCGTTCGCAAGTTTGCCTTCCAAACCATAGCCGGGTTGAACTTTAAAATCCTTGACGGCTGGTTCTTGAACGCGCATTGCCTCGGCTTCACGCTGGACGGCCGTATCCAGCGGATGCGATGACCGTTTCCCCAAGCCGGCCGCCAACTCCAGGATAAATCCCCTCACCCCACGGCCCACTACGGCTTCAAATTTGGAAACCGAGAAGAGATCAATTCCTTCCCGGGAGGCCTTATCCACGATCGTTCTCGCGAGGGGATGCTCGGATTGTTTTTCTAAGGAAGCGGCAATTTGAAGAATCCGCGTTTGAGCTTCCTTGTCTTTTCTCTCAAGAAACGAAACGATGTCGGTGACTTCCGGTTTGCCCTTTGTAAGTGTTCCCGTTTTATCGAGAATCATAGCGTTGATCTTCGATGTTTTCTCAAGGGTAGTCGCATCTTTAATAAGGATATTATGTTTGGCTCCGATGCCCGTGCCAACCGCGACAGCCGTGGGAGTGGCCAGACCCAGCGCGTCAGGACAAGCGATCACGACGGTGGAGACGGCAAAGGTAAGCGCGCTCAAAAGTCCGGCTCCAGCGATAAAATACCAGCCCATAAACGCGGCCAGTCCCGAGCCGATCGCCACTATCACTAACCAGCCGGCCGCCGTGTCGGCAATGCGCTGGCCGGGCGCTTTGGAGTTCTGCGCGGTTTCCACCATTTTTATAATTTGCGCCAGCACCGTGTCACTGCCCACTTTTATGGCTTTGAATTTGATAGAGCCGTTCTGGTTGATTGACCCGCCGACGACACTGCCGCCCAATTTCTTATACACCGGTAACGACTCCCCCGTCACTAACGATTCGTCAATATAGGTTTCCCCTTCAATCACTTCGCCGTCTACCGGTATTTTATTGCCCGGGCGGATAATCACAATGTCACCCCGTATTATCTCTGCGCTCGGAATAGAAATCTCTTTACCATCTCTACTAACGGCTGCCTTCGGCGGCACGAGATCAAATAGCGCGCGGAGCGCATCCGATGTGCCCCGGCGCGATTTCATTTCCATCCAATGACCAAATAAAACAAAGGTTACAAGAAGCGCGGCGGCCTCGTAGAACGTTTCTGACTCTGGTCGTATGACCGTAAGGAGTACGCTAAAAAGATAGGCCGCTAAAACACCGGTGGCGATCAGCACCGCCATGTTGAGTTTTTTGGCTTTGAGCGAGTAATACGTGCCGGTAATAAAGATGGACCCGGCCCAAAATACTATCGGCGTAGTGAGGACAAGGAGTAACCAGTTGATGGGAATAGGCGTGGGCAGATTAAGTTTAAAAACATTAGTGCCAACTGGCGAATATAGAAAAATCGGAATGGAAAGAAGAAAAGAAATAAAAAACCGACGGCGCATATCCGCCTCCATTTTTTTCGCCATTTGCGGGTTGGTCATCGCCGCTTCATGATCCCGATGACTCGCGGATTGCATATCGTGGCCGGCGTGAGCGTCATCTTTTTTCGGCTTGCCCGCCATAGCTTCAGCAGAGGCGGGAATCAGATCCATCCCGCAACCCGGACACTTCCCCGGAGCGTCTTTCACGACTTCCGGATGCATGGGACAGGTGTAGAAAACACCCTCGACCACATTCATTGATTCCTGATTTTCTTGGTTTTTGTGATTGTCCGAATAACAAGAATGATTTTCCATTACTTATCAAGAAATTTATTATATAGCGACGCGAATATCCAGGCAGAAAGAGAGGCGTAAAATACGAGTTGTATTAGGCTTACAACGAACCCTCCAAAAGTTATGGCTTGGCCGCGCGCAATATCGTCCCCCAAGGTCATATGGATCATCCAACCTAAGATTTTGGTTGCGACTTCCGGAAAGATGGCGACAAAAATGGTGCAGATGACGTAGATAATTGCCATCGTTAATGCCGCCGCCAGGGAAAATTTTTTTGTGTTTAATTTCATGTGATTTTTATTATTTACTTTGACTTTTTTTCTTTTTGAGAAGATCTTAGCCGGTATAGAGTTCTGGGTTCTCGACAAAATGTTTCCGGCAGGAATCGGAGCAAAAGTAGTAAGTTTCTCCTTTGCGCTCAACCGCGCCTTTAATTTTAGCCAGATCGAGCTCCATGCCGCAAACTATATCAGTAACTTTAACATTTTTAGTTGGCTGATTATTATTGTTCATTTTTCTGGTTATTTTAGGTCCCATTTGAATTCCCTCTCTGGTACTCCGCCGACTCCGAGGATTTTAAGGGTAATCGACGATGGGGATTTAGTTGGAGTCTTAAAGGTTAGAGTGCCTCCGCGGTGATGACCGCCGGGAGGATCCCCTTCCCAGCTTGATGGATTTAGAACCTCGCCGGAGTCCAAGACAAGTTTTGAAACCGAAACCAGGTCTTCAGATAACTCAACCGAATGAGTGCTCAAACTCACATCAAAGGACCAGCTCGGCAAATTTAGAGAAAGATTTACGGGGGTAACCGCCACTTCGACCCCGCCTTCGTTTGAGGTGATCGGCTCGAAGACGGGTTGATTCTCGTTCCCCATAGGCGAAACCGGATTTTCGCTTTTGCTCGAACGATTACTTAAAACTAATCCGAAAATGACGACCACCCCAAGGACGCTAACAAACAGCAGGACTCGTTTGTTCACCCCATTAGAAATTTTTTCTGTCATGTCTATTGTGCTGATTTATTAGCCCGTTAGCGACGTAGAATTTCTAACGGGGCTTGCGTGTTTTTTGAATTGAATTATTTTTCTGGATATGTAGGCGATGCCGAATAGATTGAAAACTAGACCTACATAAAAGATTTCGACCTGGTACTCTGCGACAAAGGTGACTATGCCGGCCGTACCCAAAATCGGCAGGATGTTCGCAAGATAATGGGTACAGCAAGAGATCATCGCGGCCGTAGAGGTGGTGCCTGAAACAGCTAGCATTTTCTTTGAGGTCATCTGCTTGATGGAAGCCTTTAGATAGGTGTAAAGACCAATTTGGACACCGAAGCCAACTGCTAAACTCAAGATAAAGTACCAGAACTCTCCGAACTGACTCTTGGCGAAATCAAAACTTGAAATCAAACTTACTAAGCTGAAATAAATTGCCAAAAGAATCAAAAAGGCGATGAATCCTGTAATGACAGATCTAAAAATCATAGGTTTAAACACCACACCCTCCTCCGTTATTCGACTTTTTCTCGGGAGTTTGAACTTGACTCAAGATATTGGCGTACCCGTAGGCGCTTGAGTAATCCTTACCTAGAATTTCTTTAGGGTCGACAGTTGCAAGACTCATGCCTTTCATTTTAAGATACTGGTCAATAGTGAGGTAAGTGTCGGGAAACCAATAAGAATTTACTTGAAGAGCCACTTTGTACATTTCCGATTCACTCACACCATTCGCGGCCATGAGCTCCAAAAGCCCCAACATCGCCATGCCGTGGTTGCAATCCGGAAAATAGGTGGAATTACCACAACAAGGGCGGTAAATACCTTTCGATACTTTTTCCACGAGGAGTTGCTGATCAGGTGTTAATTTGACCATTTCATGTCTCGAATAATGATCCATCGGGTTGCCCCGAGCGAGCGTCCAGCCGCCAGTCGAGGCAAACCTGCCGGCTCCACCGTACTCTTTATCCTGCATCGGACCTTTCTCC
>CAZMYO010000012.1:0-10860 GCA_964570525.1 uncultured Gammaproteobacteria bacterium
CGTTCTGGAAAGTACTCAAACCGGTAGCTAGAAAAGTGGAGGAAACGGTGGTGGCGCCGGTGACGGAGAGGGTGCCGCCGATGGAAGACGAGGCGGAGGAGATAAATCCGCCGGTGAGAGTAGCGAGACCAAGAGTTTTCAACGTTCCACTCATCACGCTATTACTTGTCACAAATAAGTTCGTGAGGTTGGCGGTTGAAATTGTGGAAGTTGTGATGGTGGAGGTGGCAATGGTGGTGGTGTTAAAAGTGAAACTACCGTCGCTGGCCGATACGGGAATATAGGTGGTGGTGGAAACAGTTTTACTGCCAACGCCATCCAAGAAAGCGGAATTAAAGGCGTAGGGGGCGGTGGTAATTCTTTTGCGCGGCGATAAGGTCTCGGCGCCAACACGCACTTCCAAAAAGACCGAGGCGTTGTCTCTAAAAATACTTTGATCCAATCCGTTGGTGCCGGTGTCTCCCAAATTGACGCTAAAGAGACCGCTCGTTGGGGTAACGCTTATGGAAGTCGGAGAGCCGATGGTGCCGGCGGCGGTATACAAAACATTTCCCGCGGTAAGGGCATCGTACAAAACAAAAACCATGCTCTGCGTGGTTGTTACCGAAGTTCCGCCGGTGAGAAGTTTTCCTTGATAGGTAATAATCGCCGGGGCGGTGGCGGCTTCCGCGCCGTGGTCAAAAAAGAACCACGGCAGAACAAAAAATAAGCAACAGAAAATCAGCCCAACAACAAAAAATTTCGGGGTATGCTTTGTTTCCCACTTTACTGTCTCCTTTCGAATCATAACAACCGATTAATTTGTATATATTATACACTATTTAACGATTGCTTTATACCTAAAAAACTGTTGATAACTTTAATTAAAAAAACCCCTTTTCTTAAAGGGGATAAGATGCTTAATTTCTGTTCTACTCCTCATTTCTTTTCTGGAATAAAATCGGGGATGGTTTCAGCCGTTACTTTTTCTCCCAAAATGGCTCGTTCCGGGGCTATGGAATCTTTCGCGCCTTGAGCCACCGATGGAGCGGGAGCCGTAGTTTTGAGCGACAACCCAACTTGCGCTAATTTATTCTTGAAGTCATTAAACTTTTCTAACCAAGCAACGCTTTGCCCGCGCGCTTTTTGTCCAAGCGTCTGAAAAAACTGAACCGTCGCGAGCTTGGCTTGGTTTGTTGCTCCAGAAAGATTGCCGATAGCTGTTCCAATGGTGGCAAACTTCAATCTAACGCGGCTCATTTCCTTTATTAAAGCTAGTTGCAATTTTTTGTTTTCCGCGGTGAGTTTCTGCCCCGCTCGCCCCGCCGAGGCGATGGCTCGTTGCGTTGCCTGCGCAAGATGACGCTGAATTAACATGGCGCGCGGAGCCAGATTGTCGGCCGCGTTCAGCAATGCCTGGTCAACTATAATTCCCGCGTCGTCACCAACCGCGACCATTTGACTTGCAAAATCAACCGCTACCGCGGGCGCCTGCCAACCAAGATTTATAATTTCTTGCCCATAGGCCTTGCCCAAACTCACCCAATGTCCCCCCACTTCCCGGCTTCCTTCGGCAAAATATAATCCGGCGCGCGCGCCCGAAGCGCGCCACCTCTCTGCTGTTTCTTCTTTAATGGCTGTCCCAGCAACTTCTGTAATAAACACACCCAGGCTAACCAAAACCAGCCCCACGACTAAAAATTCTTGAGTTTTGTGGTTCCAGACTATTTTTTTTCCTTGAAGCATAGAAATTTGATTACTTTCCTAGTATACGCCTTTTTTCTTTTTCGTTCAATTTTAAGTCCCCTCTAAAAAGAGGGAACTATTTCTTCTGCTTGTTAAGAGCTATGTTAACAGCGATGGTTTCGGCCTCTTTTCCGCTTAAGTCAATGGGGTTGCTTTTCTGCGGCTCATAAGCGCGGTGCTCATAAGTAACATAGAACTGGTTATCACCAGCCAAAAAATAATACCGGCCGCGCCGATCGGTAACTTGGGTGGCAACTAATTTGTTAAATTGCGAACTGAAAAGCCTGGCCACCGCTTGAGTAATTGGTTTTTTTGAATCCGCGTCGTAGACAATTCCCCAGCTTTTTACCTTGGGCGGTTTGGCTAAGCGCGAGAAGAGAAGTGTTACGGCGACATGCGTGCCGAGCAATACCCACACATACCAGCGGGGAGCGATATAGAGAGAAACCAAGTTCACTGCTAAGCCAACCCAGGATAGCGTTTTCTGAAGAACCCTCCCAAAACGCTCGAGAATCAACCGCCATGGTTTTTTATGCTCGCCCACCGGATCGAGCGGGATATTCGCGGTAATCACCGCGTCTTCTTCTTTCACCGCGATAATTTCTCCGTGATAAATGTCAACTCGGCGTCCATCGCTGGTAAATTTTGCCAGAAGATCGGAAGGAAATTGCATTCCGCTTTTGGATACCTCTAAACGAAAAGTGCCCTGGTCGGCGACAAAGGCGTAGCGGCCCTGGCGGTCGGTTACTTTTGATTGGATAATTTTTCCGGTTTTGGCATTCACCAAACGAATGGTGGCTAAATCAACTGGTAGCTTGCTAAGTGAGTTGTAAACTACTCCCCAACCTTGGCGTTTTCGGAGACCGAGCAGCATGAGCGGCTGAAGGAACAAAAGTCGCAAAAACGGCAGGATGTCGGCCCACGATATAAGTGAAAGCGTGCTAACAGCAACCACGCTAACGGCCGTCGGAGCCACCACCTGGCTCGCCACCTTTTGCACTTCCGGATCCTTGGCCGCTTCTTGCAATACTTTGGCCGTATCAACAACTGTTTGAACAGTTAGAGCCACGGCGACCTTGCTTTTTTCCGCTAAATTTTTGACAACATTCTGGGTGTTTTTTTGGAACGACGCCTTGAGGTCAATTACCTCGAGGAGTGGCGGTGGTTTTTGGACAAGAGTTGTGTCTATGTTGACGACGTTGTTATTTACAGTAAAGGTTGGCAGTGAGCGGGTATAATAGCCGTCTTTCTCAACCGTCAGATAAAACTGGCCGTTCGGTACCATCCACCCGTAGATGCCGTTCTCGTTTGACAAAAATGGATTCTGTTGCCCAAAATTCTCGGCGGCAAAGACGGTTCCATCTTTCTGAAAAAGCGTAAATTTAGCCTGGGCAACCGGCCCAACGGACGAGAGAACGTTGCCAAATGCCAGGCTCTTTAGTTTGAAGCCGATATTATCAAGCTGTCCCGCGCCATAATCAATTTCGAGATACACCTGGTGCGTGCCAATCGCCGGAAAAACGATCGAGGCATAGTAAGAATCAAGGGTGGCGTCATATACAAACTGATGCTGGTCTTGCCCGTCTACTTTGAGAATCATGGTAAGCGGGGCCGATGGCAGGCTCGCCTTTGCCAGAGTTACTACCAACGGAAATCCGGCGAGCCCGACAACTTCGCCGTTCACCGGCATCAATTGTATTCGGCGGTTACCGGTCCAAAAAGCGAGGGCGGCTAAATCTAATTTAACAAAAATCGGCACCGTGGTGGTTGGGGGGATAAAGTACTGCAGGGGAACGAAGCTTGCGGCGCAACCGCCAAATCCAAAACAGGCGGCATCCGCGCAATCAGCTTTTCCGTTGCCATCATCATCAATTCCATTATCGCAAATTTCCGTAACTGGCAGTCTGGCTCGAAGACAGCTTGCATTATTGCCGCAGGCCGGGTCAGCACAGTCGACAAGACTGTTCCCATCATCATCAATTCCATTATCGCAAATTTCTTGGGGGCGCGGGGTTACCTTACAACTTGAATCGTCTAGACACACTGGATCGGCACAATCAATAAGACCGTTGTTGTTATCATCAATACCATTATTACAGATTTCTTGAGGGAGTGGAGGCGGAATTATTTTAGCATTACCAAAAGCGCCCGGGCTGAAGTTTAATGAAGTGTCAAAAGAAAAAACAGTATAAAAATAATTAATATTCTTTAGAACATTATTATCGGTAAAGGTCTCGCCGCTTCCGGTGTACACTACTGTGCCGTCATCGATTGTGGCGGATGGACCATCAACTTTGCGAACAACTTTTACTCCGCTAAAATCGGGGACGGCGAATGGCGTGGGGTTGGTCCAGCTTGCGACAATGCTATTCGCGGCGGCGGAAACTTGCAGATTGGAAACATCGGGCGGCGGTATATTATCTTTCTTGGTAATGAAAGCGGCATCAAGAGTAGTCGCGCTATTACCGGCCGAGTCAACCGATATTATCCGATAGTGATAGGTGGTGTTGGGCGAAAGCGAAAATAAAAGCAGGCTGTGGGAGAGCGTCTTCGCGATATCCAAAGAGTTACTGCCGTAATTCGCGGTCGTCCCGTAGTTTACTTGGCTATCGGCCAGCTCATTTGTTTCCCACGAAATGCTGGAGGTGGTGCTGCCAACTGTTACTTCTACATTGGAAATAACCGGCGGAGTGATGTCGGGCGGAGGCGTATATGACCTCGTGCTGAAATAACCGCTAAAGTAACTGGTGCGCTGGCCGCTGTCGGTGGCGGAAATTTTGAAATAGTAAATTGTTCCCGTAGCCAAATTTGTGAGATTTACCTGATAATTGCCAAATACATTCGCGGATCTTCCATAGTTCACGGTGACGCCAAACACAAAAGCGCTGGCGGAAATTCCGCCGTCGCCAGTCGCCGTCCAGCTAACATTGGCGGTGGTATACGCGGTAGAAGAAGCAACGTTAGTAATGCTTGGCGGGTTAATCGGCGGGGGAGGAGGATTGCCGATGATGCCGCCTTGCGCTGGCACCGTATAATTTACATTGACGCCTTGATTGCTGGTGGCGGCGCGGGCAACAAAAAAATATCCGCCGGCTAAAGCCAGACTCGTAATAGCAACTCCGAGTAGCAACCATCGAAGACGCATATTCCGAAAATTACACACTACGCTTCCTCCTCAAAAATTTTAAAATAAATAGCAACAAAACTATCAACCCGACGCCAATAATACTCTCAAGTGGCAGATACCACAAACGGGCTGTGCTCGAGATTGTTTGATTGGTTTTTCCATACTTTATTTCTGCCTCTGTTTCGTAAAGTCCCGGCCAGCGAATTTTGTCTGCCACGATCCGAGAGATGATCTGGCGGTACGCTCCTGGAATAAGTTGATTTCCCAAAACAAGCGGAGCCGAAAATACCGTTTGGCCTCGCCAATTTCTAATTATTGCTCGCCCAGTAATTGGCGTTTCAATAGTGCCGTTATTCTTTAGCTCGACGATGAGCGGCCACTCTTTTTTCATGGCTATTGCCGCGGGAATCTCGCTACGCAAACTAACCGATTCTTTTACGATGCCGGCAACTTGCAAAACCAATAAAACAGTTAGGCGCCCAGCGATAACCGTCTGTCCGGCAAGATCGGGCGTGGCCTCTACCGCCAATCCTAAATAATGCGATCCGGGAGCCGCGCCTTGGGGAACCGCCACATTAAAAATAATCTTTTTTTTCTGGCCAGACGAAATAGTTGTTTCTCCAATCTCCGGCTTCACCCACCCTTCTGCTGGATCTAACCCGACCGCAAACAGTGGATGGCCGGCGCCGTCATCCTGTACTCCCACCACCGAGAAGACGAATTTTTTTGCCTTGGGCTCGTCGTTCTTAACCGTTACCGACACACTTTGTCTTTCACCCGGATCTACAGTTACGAGATAACGTACTGGGCTCACTCCAAAGGCGCGCGCCGGAGAGACAATAAGGAGACTAACGCTTAAACATACTAGCCAAGAGATTTTTCTCATCATGAAAATGTGTCTAATAAAGCGTCTCTACACAAAAAATCTATTTAAATCTGTGTCTAAAGATTGGTGGAGGCAGAAAGCGTAATACTCTGACTATATGATGCGGCGGGACGACTGTCCAAGTTAATGGAGGCTTTAAATGTTAAGGTGGCAAGTCTATTTAGCACGACACTGTCAGAAGAAGCAATAACCAAACCAGGGGCTATCGCCTTGTCTCCCGAGAAAGCGGCGTCGGCGCCAGCAACAGCAAAACCATATTCTTCCGATCCGGCCGTTACTGTTCCATCGGCCACGCCAGTTATGCTTGCTCCGCTCACGCCACCCACAGTGAGCGCGTATCCAGTGGTTGAGTCGCTGGTGATAGAGACCACCGTACTGGCGCCTTTTACTTGGCTGGGGCTAAGCTCTCCGAGACCTAAAGAAGCAACGCTTATCGTCATGCTTAAGGTGCCAACTTCCATGCTCTGGTACCCCCCACGGACAATGTAGCTGCTGCTCGTGGTTGAATCGGTTGGAGTTTCACCGATGGTATCTTGAAGTTCAAACGAGGCGCTGGTCGCCAATGTTCCCCCGGTGTCTATGGAATCAGCAAAAATATAATAGTTCGTTGAGGACATTGCCGAGCGCGCCACACCATCTGGATATAGCCAGCCCGCTAATATTGTAATGATAAGGAATATTTTGCCGAGCACACTACAACAATTAAGGAGAGCTTGCTCCGGAGTTAACGAGAGAGCTTATTTTGCTGGTAACATCCTTGTTGCCCGGATTTAAGTCTTTAACCTTATAATAATACTGGAGAGCCGCGGCCTTATCGCCTTGCGCTTCGTAGAGGAGCCCCAGACTGTAGAGAGCGTTAGAATAATTAGGCTGAATTCGAACGGCTTCTAACCACAATCTTTCGGCATCGGCGCGATCTCCTCTCCTATTTCGATTAAATAAGAGCCGCCCAAAATTAAACAAAACATCAACGCTGCCTGGCGCAAAAGAAAACGCCGAACGGTACAGCTCCGCGGCTTTGTCTAGATCGTTGTTCTGTTCATAAAGTGTTGCTAGCCCCAAATAGGGGTTGAGATAATCTCTTTTTAAAGCGATGGCTTGTTGGAAGTGCTTAATCGCGTCATCTTTCTGGCCGGCCAAACTATAATTATTTCCGAGCCGCCACCACAACACCGGATTAGTTGGCTCAAGATCCTTGGCTGACACTAAAGATTTAATCGCCCACTCCCGCGCTCCCGGCAAAAGTACCGCCGCGTTCTCATACATTGTGGCCAAGTTGGACCAGAGAAGAACAGAGTTGGGAGCTAGGTCCGTCGCCTGCTTGGCGGCATTTACCGCCTGCGCGACCAAGGCGCTCACGGCTGACACGTTTGGTTTGGGTTGCCGACTTGATTCAGTGGCGCGCGCCAAGTAAACTTGCGCGAGAGCAACGTAATAATTATCAACGTTGGCCCGGCGCGCAATGGCTTGGTTGAGTTTGGCCTCCATCTCGTTAAAGTTTGAGCCGCGCACCGCCTGGGCATACGCCACCTCGGCCAAGTACAGCCTCACCCCCCAGACCCCCAACATAATTACGGCCGCCATTACCACAATCAGCACGAATGAAAACGATAAATTATATTGCGGCGTGTCTTCAATAGTTATTTGTTTACTGTGAAAAATCTTGGAGTTAAGAAAAGACAGGCCGGTAATAACCAACCCCAAAAGCAACCACCAAAGCCACCAAAGGGTGGGGCCATAAAAAACGATTGCCCCGCCGATCGTTACCAACAACCAAGCGACAACTATCAAAAATATTTCAATGTGTCCCCCCGGCTGATCCGGCGCGTCATCAAAAATCTTTTTAATTCGACTCTCCGAGCGCGTCCGGAGCCACACCATCAACACATACCCCAATACAAATAGAACGGTAAAAATCAAAGCCAAAACTAAAGTAACGCCGCCTTCGGCTAGAAGGGCAAAAAAGGTGCTGAATGGCTGGCTAAATCGTAGCGACCAAGCCACCGGATCATTATTGAATCCAGCGTCTCGAAAACGCGAAAAATCAACACCAAACGACCCCAGGCCGCTGCCAATAAAAAAAGGCTTTAATCCGGAAAATAAAGTATTGTTAGTAATATGCCAGGAAGGCAATATACCAAGTGAAATCTCGGGAGGAACATTAGACTGCAACGACTTTGGCGTATCAAAAGTTATGAACACCGCCACTATCACCAAGACGGCAAACAATACCGAGAGCCACCCCAGGCGAGCCTCTTTGATAAAACTTACGCCAAGCAAGAGCAAAAAAATTATTCCCAGCAATAACATCCACCATAAAATTTTGAAGCTTAACAAAACTAACGAAACGAGGGCTAAAGCGGCAATGGAAAAATATACCAGCAAGCGAGCAACCGAAACTTCTTTTTTAATTAGGTAACCGGCCGATAAAACAAAGGTGACAATCAGCCAAATGCCAAAGGTGCTGTTAACGCTATCGGTGGTATTCCATAACTGTGGAAACCATGGCGCTGGCAATTCAATATGAAAAATAATCTTTAAAACAAATAACGCGGCGGTGATTCCCCCGACCATAACCAGAGTATCCAAAACAGCCTGCCAGCGGCCGCGCGTCGTGAGGTGATTGCCAAGAAGAAAATAAAATAGACCGAGAAATAAGAGATAGACAAAATTGAATACAAAATACTCATTGCGCCCCACAAAACTGTCGTAACCGGCCATCGAAAAAATTGCCGAGAGGAGAGCCGCCGCAAAAATCAAGAGTACCGGGACGTCAATCACCGAACGCCGATATTCTAATTTTTTTAATAAAACGGTGCGGCCGGCCAACAACAGCAGGTTGATTAAAATAAGTCCGATAAAAATATACTGCTTGGAAATAACAAAAGAATTTACCAAACTCTTATCAACAAACAATGGAACAATAAGTACATTGAGAATCAAAAATACATATGATATTACCTCCACATATTTAAGAAGACGAGGTTGGCCGAGCATAAAATTTAATGGGTAAAAATTTAAAAACTGTCCTTTTCAAGTATAGCACACTTTGATATTTATTTCTAAGCACTTGTGGAGACGCCTTGCAATGCGTCTCTACTTTGATACGCACGCCGCGCTTCCGGACCCCTCCGGCGCCTCCCCTTCATTAAGGAAAAAATTTCACATCATCGGTTTCCCTTCCTTTTTCCCGCCACGGCCACCGCTTCAGCGGGGCAGGCGGGATTACGTCTCATGGCGACAACTGGACCCCGCCACACCGGCGACAGCCAAAAATTTTTGTCAATTTTTAGCGACATTAAGCCAACCGTGGGATTAACTCGCTATCAGTTCAATGTAGAGGAAGAGACAGTTTAATTTGACATACGCTCCAAAAATGATTACACTACGAATGTTCCTCGGAGGAACATAAAGTTATACATGAAACATTTATGACTGCATATGACTATACAACGGTCGCGGATAACCTGTCCCTCGACTTTATTGCTGGGTTAATTGCTGGTGCGGGAACCTTTATGTGGATAAAACAAGGTAGCCAAGAAGTGCCGGTATTTCAATTAAAAATGAGTGCTCGCGAAAGACCTTTCTTGGAGTTAATTAAACAAAGGCTTGGCTTAAAAGAAAAGATCCATGAGTATAAGCATCAAAATAGACACTATCTATTGTTGCTGGTGAGAAAAAGGTCTGCAATTGAAAATGTAATTATCCCCACCTTTGATCAACGTCTCTTTGGTCTTAAAAAATTACAGTTTGAGCTGTGGAGAGATAAATTCTTTCAGAAAAAGCTAAGTTTTAAATACAAACAGCATGTTTAACTCTTCTCAATTGAGAGTAATGTTACATGTGGAACAATTTCTCTTCACCTGGTGAAAATTTGGTTTTAAACTCTGTTTGTATACAATAGTCTATACAAATATACACAAAATTGATAACTTATCCACAGAATTATCCACAAAATTGGTGCTTCTAGGAAAAAAAGAAGAAGCCCCGCGACGTTACGTCGTGGGGCCGCCATCGCGAATGAGTTTTTTGTGCAATTCGAACCGCTTCTCACGAAGCCATGTCCATACGTCTTGAAGCGTATGGAAGGAGTTTTCTGGAAGTTCTCCAAAGCCCATGCCATCACTCTGACCAGAAAAATAGGTCCCTGCCGCTCGCTCCGTGATGGGCTCGAATGCCGCCCCGGTCTTGCCGGCATCCATTGGCGTTGTGCCGATGTCGCGCTCGCTGCCTCTCCATTGGGCATACCGACAGTAGGTTTTTTCGCCGTTCTGTTCCTCGCAAAGGACGACGAACTCGTAATCTCCAGAAACCCTGATCACCTTGTACATCATTTTTCTCCCTTGCAGCCGCTGGCACCCAACCAATATATCCGGCGCCATTGCCGAACATACCACAGGTCCGCCAAACGGACACGATGAGGTTGGGACCAATTTCCCAGCCTTGTTTATGATTAAAAATAACGCAATTCAGATGCTTTGTCAAGCAAAAAGAGACAAGTTTTATGATAAAATTAACATTCTCCGCCTAGGCGGAGAATGTTAAAATTTTGAAATTAAATGTGTTTTTACTATTTAGTTTCCTGATCAGCCCAGTAGACAAAGGTGAATAGTTTGCGTCCCTTGCCTAAATCGCGTTCATAGAGAGAAGTGCGTCCGTTGGCAGACTTTCGAGTTTCTTTACCCCATTCTTTTGGGTCTGCAGTGTCAATATCATTAGCTGAAGCAGATGGCAGTGGGCTCAAAGCAGTGGTGAAAGTGTCGGGATGCGCGTAAATTGTTTCCAGCTCCTCATAATCATGCAGATTTGGATGTTGGTTTGGCGTGGGATCATTCGTGTAATCCATGCAGGTGCCGAGCGGAGGATTGTCAAAGATTTCGTCTTGGTGGCTAAGTCCGAAGGTGTGGCCAACTTCTTGGCACATAACGAGGTTTCTCCAGGCCGGGGTGTTGTATTTGGCCGTATTAAAATAGGTATCGTTTAGTTTCACAGTTCCTTGGGTGATATGGTTGCCGTTGGCCCAGATTGAAGCAATGCCTAACCAGCCATTATTGCCATATTTGCTGTTGCAAACTTCTACGCGGCCATTGGCCGCCCGACAATTTTTTGGATTAGACTGGCC
>CAZMYO010000013.1:0-31203 GCA_964570525.1 uncultured Gammaproteobacteria bacterium
TCGAAGAGACCTTCGCTTTGTGCGACGCGGAATACCATTTCACCGAGGAGGAGAAAACAAAATTGTTGCTCAACCCCTGGAAGACCCGCTTCGGCTTTCGGAAAACGCACAAAATCGAGTGAGCGATCGTATCCTCACAACTAAAGGGCCCCGACGCTACGTCGGGGCCTTAAAACTTTTTTACTATAATTTGGCCGCGATGCTCTCCCCCGCCACGCGCCCAGTGGCCCAGGAAGCCTGCAGATTAAACCCGCCAGTGAAGCCGTCAATATTTAAAATTTCGCCGGCAAAATAAAGACCCGGACACACTTTAGATTCCATGGTGCGCTGATCAACTTCGGAGAGTTCTACTCCTCCGGCGGTAACAAACTCGTCCCCCGCTCCCCGGCTCACCGCTTGAAGCGGAACACGCTTTATCCAGGCGGCCGTTTTGGCAAGTTCTTTCCGGCTTATTTCCGCGCTCTTTTTCTCCAGTGGAATTTCCGTTTCTTGGCACACTACTTCGGCCACGGCTTCAGGAACAAAATGACGCAGCAAGTTTTTAAAGCTTTGTCGGGGTTTTTTCATTATATTATCTTTTATAGCGGCTGCCAGTTTCTCCAAAGATATTTCCGGCAAAAGATCTATGGTTAACGCCAATGGATTTTTGGAGTCGAACGGTTCAAAAGCAATAAGCGAGGACAAGGCGAACACGGCCGGCCCGCTTATGCCCCAATGGGTAAAGAGAAACGGCCCGGTGAAATGTTGTTTACGACTCCGGCCCCCCGAAATGGTGGCATTGGTAAACGATATTCCCGCGAGCGCGCGCGGCCATTTTTCCGCGGTAATAAACGAGTGCAGGCTGGCGGCAAGCGGCGTGATGTGATGCCCCAAAGATTCGGCCAGGGTATAGCCGTCTCCGGTGGAGCCGGTATGGCGGTAGGCTTGGCCGCCGAGCGCTAGCACTATTTTATCTACGGTTATCGACGGCTGATCTTTAAAGTGAACAATAAATTCAACACCTTTCTTTTCCAGTCTTTTTACGTTCTGTTTAAATAAAACGTGTGTGCCAGATTTTGCGAAGACTTTTTCAAATGCCCCCACCACATCACTCCCCCGGTCGGACGCTGGGAACACGCGCGTATCCTCCTCGCATTTCAAAGGCACATCATGTTCTTCAAACCAGGCGCGCACCGCGGCGGGAGGAAAGCGGTGCATGGCCGAGATGAGAAACTTGGCGCCGCGGGGATATTTTTGGAGCACGGTTTTTACGTCTTCTATACCGGTGGTAACATTACAGCGACCGCCACCGGAAATAAGCACTTTTTTAGCAAGCGCCGGATTTTTTTCAATTAAAAAAACAGCCGTGATCGGACTTAACTCGTTAATCGTGGCGGCGCACATCATTCCCGCCGCGCCCCCGCCAATAACCGCCACGCGCATACGCAAATATTAATTCCGGTATTTTAATTATATACTTGTCCCCCGCCCCAATGGCTGGTATGGTAATTTAAGTTACCTTTACTTAGGGCCGGTTATGCCGCATACTGTCCAATGCCCAGCTGTATTCTATTACCAGTACGGGTATCCACTGCGGCTCATCGCGGACGATGAACATGACAATGCCAAAAACTACCGCGATGGTGTTAATGATAAAGAAAACCATATCAAAAATTTCTTCATGGCGCGAGATCGGCTCATTATTTGTAATATACAAAAACCAATTACGCAGCTTCATACAACTAGGATTTGTTTAATTAAATTGTCAATTGCAGGGTAAAAATCGCAACACCGCCGTTTTGCCATCGGTAAAGAACGGATCGCCAACAAAGTTACTCCCCAAGACCGGGGGAGCGGTTGAATATCCCTCCCACCAACCGCTTCTCCGCCGAAAACCATTCCACAACGCCAACTGCCAGGATGACTCCGGCTAATCCAATGAGATTCCCCGCCAGGACATCACTCAAGTAATGAACACCAAGATACAGGCGACTGATATCCACGAGCGCGACGAGTACCAAAGTACTCAATAATACCATGATTCTTGTTTTCCACGATTTTACCTGACGCAGAAAAAGATACGCCAAAAAACCATAGAAAGCGACCGCCGTGGTCGCGTGGCCGCTGGGGAAAGAAAAGGAGTCTTCAGTGATGGCTTGAAAAATAGGGCGGCCACGATGAAAAAGAAGTTTGCCGAGAAACGCAGCTCCTTCGCTTGGAATAAGCGACAGCCACAATCCGAGAACCAAAACGCGCTGCCGTTTCCGCCACAAGACCAGCGTCAGCACGATGGAGGCAGTGATGATAATCCAGGATTCGGCCAAAAGTGTGACGCCGTAGAAAAAGGCCAAACCGGAAGCGCTCCGAACAGTATACAGAAGATTCGCGACGCGAATATCCACGGCGACCAATGGCTCATTCGCCAGATAATCTTGAATGATTCCAAGCAAAACCGCGATGACGATACAAAATGCTGCCGTGAAAATCGTAAGCGGCAATCCGGTAAAATTCTGTAGGGAGAGCCGAGTCTGTAACCAGCGGTAGGCGGCGGGGTGACGTTTGGCCCAGCGTTCCAGCGGCGAATAGCCAAAAAACGCCACCAGGGCGGCGCGGAATCTATTTGCCAGTGAAGTTTTTTTTGGACTCGGAACGCTGTTAGACATATATTTAAGATACTATGGCGGCGGCAGGAGTGTCAATGAAAATATAATAATGGCTAAGATTAGCCATTTATTCAGGGAAATATTTTTTGTTTATTCTTTGAATGTTTGTTATACTATCCGTAAGTTAAACTACTCTTTTAGATACCTATATAGGTTTCACCATATACGCTCATTCACTCGGAAGTAAGAAAATTTTATTTTCTTACTTCTCTCACTCATTTCGCATATGAAACATGAAGTATTTTGGAAAAATCCAGGCTATAAAATTAGAAAACCGCTGACGCAGGACATAACCTGCGACTATCTTATTGTGGGCGGCGGGGTAACCGGCGTGTCTTTGGCGTACTTTCTTGGGAAAAATAGCGCGAAGAACATAGTGCTCATAGAAAAAGACACTGTGGCCTCCGGAGCCACCGGCAAGGCGGCGGGAACTTTGGTGGTAAAGGCTGAACTTGATATGAAAGACATGCTCAAAAATTTAGGGCGCAAAAAAGGTCTCTTGTTTTGGAAAGCCAATCATGAAGTTTTGAGCACCATAAAGAAAATCATCGAGCGGGAAAAAATAGATTGTGATTACGAACCCCAGGATACTATCTATGGCAGTACCAAGCGCGACCACGATTCCTTCATCCTAGACGAATACGCCGTAGAAAAAAACATCGAAAAATCAACCCAGCTAATGACCGGGGAAAAACTTCGGGACATTATTAACACTCCCCTCTTCCGATACGCCATCCTGTCAAAAAATCACGGCCTTTCGGTGGACCCTCTTCGCTTCACTCAAAATCTGTCGGTTGTCATAGAAAAATACGGTGTGAACGTCTTTGAGCGCACCCCACTTCTGGGCGTGAAAGGCAATAAAGCAACAACCCTTCACGGCACCATTACTTTCAAAAAACTCGTCATGGCCATAGATTCGGAAACTCGGCACGGCCGGGTTAGAAAAAGGAATTCTACCCTGATAGTTACCAAACCATTAACCGATAAACAAGTGGCTTCAATAGGCCTGGTTCCAAAAAAAATCGTTTGGGATGCCAAGAATGATTACCATTACTTTAAAATCATGCCTGATAACCGGATGCTGATTGGCTACGGAGATAGATATGTGAACAAAAAACACCGGGAGACAATGCCGCATGAAATCGCCGTAAAGCGCACAAAAAAATTTATGAAAAAACTTTTTCCCGGGCTTGATCTTGAATTTGATTATGGCTGGTCGGGAAGCTACGGCGTCACCAAAAGCCGGATGCCGCTTCTCGATATTCGTGGCAATATTTGGTCTATTGCCGGCGCCGGCTCACAAGTGGCTTGCGTCATGGCCGCCAAGCACCTGGCTCATAAACTTCTAAACAAACATTCCGGATTGGATGACTTTTTTGAAAACTAATTTATTCGACTATTTGGCAAAGATTCCTCGCTGCAAGATTTTTTTAAAGATTGACGAAGCCGGTCGAGATTGTCGAGGTTTTGCATTGATTACTTTTCCGTTTTGATACACCATCATACCGCGGTCGGCTAGCTCTCGGAAAAATTCTTCGGTTGGCACTACCGGTCCGGGCGGATAACTTCCCCGAGCGGTGATGCGGCCGTCTTTCACCATTTGAGCCATAATCGACGCCGGCATGCCGGTATCGATGTTGCAGCCGGCATCCTGCCAATCCGGCAGGGTGTTAACGATGCATTCCATAAGGATTTCTTTCGATTTGCCGTTTTTCTCACCCCAGACATGCACCCATAAGTTTTCTTTTTCGGTGTAGCCTTCAGGGGTGGCAATTTTTTTAACCGCCTGCGTCAATATATCAATTGGTTTGATTTCGTGATCATCCACCACCACCGGCTCGCGATTTCCGAGTCCCGTGTCGATGAAAGTTCGAATGGTATCAAAGGAGTGGTCGGGAAACCCGGCGTAAAAACGTAGATTCTTGAGACCGTCTTTTTTGTTATAGGCATAAAAAGTGTGGGTTTCCGGGTGACGCACGAAGAAACATTTTTGTTTACCGATTTCCCGGAAGTCACGCTCTTCAATAGTTTCCATCGGCACCTTATTAATCCATTTTCCATTTTCAATGATCGGGGCCGGATCAGTAAACTCTTCAATAATACTCTGAATAGAAAATGGCACCACGAATTTTTTTATGTTGGAATTCCAAGCAAAGCCAACTTCAATTGTTTCCAGGCGATCAAATTGCTGATGGGCGTGATGCAAGAGCACATTATTGATTCCCGGCGTGGAGCCGCAGCCGGTAATGGCAACCAGGTTGTTTTTTTCAAAGTCGGCATGCATCGCAATTTGTTTTTTAGTCATGGGAACATCGGATCCCAGATCAAGCACGTGGGTTTTTGTTTTCAAGCAGGCCCCGTAGACGTCAAGGTTCCAATCGCCTTCGGCGCAGTTAAGCACCACCGGCGCTTTCACTTTTTTAATGAGCGCGATGACTGCCGGAACATCTCGGAGATCAATAAACGCGAATCCGGTTTTAGGGCGCTTGAGTAGTTTTGTGGCGTTCTCTTTATAAAGATCGGCTAAAAAAACCGAGTGGCCGCTTTCAAGCAAGTCGCGAGCGGCAATCCTGCCTTGCATTCCCGCTCCTCCTAAAATGAGAAAATCGTATTGCATATGATATTTTTATATCGCGCGAGCAATTAAAGTTGTGAACTCTGCCAATTTTACAAAACTTACTTTTAAAAAGTATAACATGCCGTTTGAATCCCGCCTAGAGGAGAAGTAATTGTTAAAAGTTTTTTAATTTTTAATTAATGTTCACTTGTTCATAAAAAGAAAGCGCCCCCCGACGTTACGTCGGGGGGCTTGCCGCTAAAGCCGCGAAGCTTCTTAGAAGGAGCGGCGGTTGGCCGAACCGGAGCACGGCGCGGTGGTGCCGGCGCTCAGGCGAGAGGACTCCGGCGGGATGCCGCCCTTGTCCTCGGCCCACTCCAGGCAGACCGTCCCACAGTTGCACTTCTCGACGTGCGAACGGAGGCAGTTGCCTTTCTTGTCGCGCTCGTCGCACACCGTGCACTCCGAGCAGCGCTGATCCCACGAGACGCAGTGCCTCGCTTCGGCGATCGAGCTGATCGCGCAGCCCACCAGTACCAGCAGTCCAAAAACCAACTTCCTCATCGCGAACCTCCTTGGCCAAACTACGTGGACGTCAGCATTATCTCGACTATCGAGAGAACGCTCGATTATCGAAAATGATACCTAAGAAACTCGAAATTGTCAAGAAGGTGTACGAAGAAGGTGTACGATACAGAAGGGATAGTGGGGATAGGAAAGAGCCGGATCATTCAGCGATGAAAGTGAGGATATCCAACGGTTCATCGAGGAGGCGGGCGCGGGGATGATTGGCGCGGATGAACGCGCGCTCGTAGGCAGGGGTTCGGTCGTTGTGGAAGAGACCGATCCTGGCGCCGAGCGCGAAGGGCAGGGCAAGGTCGAGCTCGAAGATGTCGCCGACGACCGTGACTTGGTTCCACTCGAGGCCGTGCTCGCGGCGGAGCCGATCGAGCACCCCGTAGTAAACGGGGCGGCGCAAGTGTACCGGGCGGCCGAGACCCGGCAAGGTTAGCGTTGCCTCGACGCTGTCAAAGTTGGGGTCGACCTCGTACTTCTTGGCGGACCCGTTAACCCGCTCGATAAGCCAGGTCAGATAATTCTCACCGCCACCATTCGCTCCGAGCTGTTCGAGCTTCTTTTTGACCGGATCGGCCTGTGAGTTGGTGACGACGTAGGCCGCCACTGCCTCGCGATCAATGCCGAGAAGCGCTTCAAGCGCCTTCGGCTTGAAGACCGATTCCACCTTGGGCGCGTGGTGCTTGAACAGGAGGTGAAGGACCCGATCGCGCCACGGCTCGATGAAGCCAGCCTTCGAGAGGATGAGGTTCGAAACCTGCTGGATGTCAACATACGGATCGACCAGCGCGGGAGCCACGATGAGGCCGCCGTTCACCCAGCCATGGTGGTCCGGATCAGCCGCGATCACGGCCTCGGCATCTGCCACCTCGGCGTCAAAGCGTTCCCCGCGTAGCGCGACCAGATCGGACACATCGGCGAGGTAGCCGCGGCAGAGCGAGGCGGCTTCGAGCTCAAGGAGCGTCAGAGAGCCGTCAAAATCCAGAATCAAGAGCTTTCGAGGCATAACGTCCTCCTCTCTGTTCTCATCACGCTGATTGATCCAACGCGTAATCACAACCCTAACAGAAGAAGTAAAAAAAATCAAATCCCTGTCCAGAGCTTGCTGTTAAAAATGTCAGGCAGCTCCTTACAGTGGCAGATTTGGTTTATTGATTTGTAAACAAAAACCACCATCGTAGTGTGCCTACAAATCGTTGTAAGCACGGTATGTCGGGGGTGGTTCTGTTTACCCAGGCGGGGAAATGATAAGAGCCGGCAGGGTTGCCGGCTCGGGTAGGATCGAGGAATCTCATCGTGAGGTGGTGTAGTCGAAAATCATGATACCAGCCAGTTCATTCCCGAACCATCTTCGGTGGTAGTCGGTTTCGCTGGCTGTGCGCCATTCACCATCTCCCTTGATGCTCACATGAAGAAACGCATCGCTGCGCGAAGTTCGCTGCTCGGTGTCGATGACGAAGAGAAGGCGGGTGTGCTCGCCGGGCAGGAGATCGAGCGGGCGGGTGAAGCTCAGCACCATCTGGTACGTGATGTAGTCGCCCTGCGGGTAGGCGTAGTAGGATGACCGCTCAATGTCTCCACGCTCGATCGGTGTGGAGTCAACGGTGTCTCGGTAGACGAACCAGTTCTTGATGGGGAAATTTGCCCCAATGCCGAGCAGGAAAATCTTCCGGACACTAACCGCTTCGCAGTTGTTTCCGCTCGCCGCCCACACGTCCAGATCATAGACCACCTGATGGGTGGGGCCTGAATTGGAAACCATCTTGACGTTGGTGCTGAAGTTGCCCAGATGACTATCTCGGTTGTCGCACCGGAGCGCCACGTCTTCGTAGATCGCCCCTTGCTGTGTTGTCATTCCAATCAGGTGCTTGGTGTCGAGCTTGGCGAATGCGGCGCCATTCACGGTGATCGGCACGAAGGTGCCTTCGGCCGTTAACACAGTTGTCGGACAGTCGACAGTCTGGGTTACCCGGATGTCGTCGTCCGGACAATTCGCGATGGGTCCGGGGAGCGCCCGTCCGGGATTGCAGGCCACGAGGAACAGGGCGGCGATGAACACGATCGAGGAGCTTTTCATGGTTTCCTCCATGGTGGGTGAAATGAGCATGTTCTTTCTGCGCCGGAATCGCGCATATGAACAATGTATTATAGCAATAATTTGGATACGAGTCAAACATAATGGAGTCGTGGTTCGAATCCTCACCTCGAAATATAACAAAAATACCCAGTATAAACTGGATATTTTGTTATGCTCCGGGGGTGGGATTCGAACCCACGACCAAAGGATTAACAGTCCTCTGCGCTACCGCTGCGCTACCCCGGAATATGCTTTTTTATAAATTGTCTTCCTTGATAACTTTTTAATTGTTTTTTCCAGTTTATGCCGTCGGGTGATAAATAAAACCGAGCCAGGAGCCAACTGCGCTACCTCCGCCAGCTGGCGGAGCGCTACCCCGGAATAAATGTTTTTACAAATTCTCTTCCTTGATAACTTTTTAATTGTTTTTCCCGTTTAAGTGCTGTTGGTCGGTCTGCAACTTCCTCTGAATAAATAACTATCCATTCTCCATCAAATCTTGAAGTATAGCTATTGGAAAATAGATGATTATGGTGCAAATATAATCTTTCAGTTAAATCCTTAGTCTGTCCAATATAAATCTTATTATGCTTTTTATTATAAATAGCGTAAATTGTATACATGTTGTTCAACTGCGCTACCTCCGCCAGCTGGCGGAGCGCTACCCCGGAATAAATTTTAAATTATTTGTTTTAAAAACTTTCTATCAAAATCTGTTTTAAAATATTTCTCTCTATTTTATAGTGTAAAGGGCTGGCGGTGAGCCAGCCCTTTAAGTTTAGAACCACGAGGAGATCAATGCGACAGTGCGCAGCAGTCTTTCAACCGCGATTAGCCGGCAGTACAGGTTTTCGAGCAAGAGGCTCACCGCAAACCACACGGGCGCGTAATCCAGCCGTACAACTCCGCGCCAGTTAAACCGAATGTTAACTCCGCGCCAATTCCACCGAACGTGGGAATAATCCCAGGGGCAGCGGCCAATGATGAGGTGGCGCAAAGCCAGCCCAACCGACGCTTCGACAAAGAAAGCGGCGCCGGTGTAGAAAAGCCCGCGACAGATGATGGGCCAAGAAGCTACATAGTGGTCGTGCAAGTACCCCAGGCCGAGAGCGGTTCCCCCGTAAACTGGCAGCATCCACAGGTACGTGTGACCCCGGAGCCTCCAGTCTACGCCCTGCTTCTTTCGCCAGGCCCAGAAATTATCGGTTATTGCTGTCCACATAATCTCGAGGCACCAGCCAAGAAGCCCGAAGATTATACCATTAAGAACCCAGTACATGGTTGTCCTCCTTGCAAAAAACTACCAATAGCTTAGCACGAACTTAGCTTTTTTGTCAATGTGACAGCTGGCAGTTCTTACCTTATTCTAGGCCGAATAAATTAATGGCATTTTTCGAGTAAAGTTTGGGATAATTCTTGCCCATGATTGACTGAACCGCATGCAGATACGAAGTCTGGTCGCCAATGGGCCAGTCGGTGCCAAAAATAATACGATCACGAGCGTTGGAAATTCGTTCAAATTCTTGGAGTATGTCGCGAAAGTGGACGCGTTGCTTGGCGTTAAACGCGCCATAGCAAAAACCGGAGCAATCCACATAAACATTTTTATTTTTATAGCACACCTCGGCGGCGTCAATTACCCACGGGTAACCCACATGCGCGATTACTATTTTAAGCTCGGGCAACTCGGTGGCTAGGTCATCAATGTGAATAGCTTGGGCATACTTAAGCTTGGCCATTCCAACACGACTGTAGGTATCGCCACTATGAAAAATGGCCGGGCGATTATACTTAGCTAAAAGTTTGAGATAAGGGCGCAGTGAAGCGTCGGCCGGATAAAAGTACTCGTAACCGGGATAAAATTTCAATCCGTGAATTTGTTTTCTGGACAGCCACTGTTCAACTTTTTTTAGAGAAGGCAGTTTAGACGAGAGCGGCGAAATAGATCCGATAGGATAAAGCTTATCGCGATGCGGAGCAATTTCCGTCAAAAGCCGCTCCGTAGGCAGATCGTTTATGTCGGCGGCAAAAACCAGAGCTTTGTCAATCCCCGCTCGTTTCATGGATGCCAACAACTCTTTAACCGTGGAGTCGCAAACTTTGTTAAAACCGATATGCGTGTGGGCGTCGATGATCATGGTTAATTAAGATTAAGGCTTTTAGAGCAGTTGATTGTTCTTGGCCGGCTCTTTGATGCCTTTGAAGACAACGTCAATGATATTAGAAACACCAAATTGCCGCCCATCCAAAAACCCGGCCATAGCCGCCTCGGCCAGCCAACCGGATTTTACCCAATCAAACAGCCATTCAGACGTATAGCGCGGATCGTTTTGCGAAATGCCGGCGCCAATGGTTTTGAGCCATTGGCGATTATACACTTCTTGCGAACCCAAGGACGGTGCCATGATGATGGGCAGGCCGAGGGCCGAGTAAAACACCATTTCACTTGGTTTTGTCCAGAGCACGTCGGTAGTGCGCAGAGCCGTGTTAAGCTCCTTGAAATAATCTTCTTTTTCCAGGGCAAAAATAATCTTTAAATTCTTGCCGAGATTCTTGCCGAGACCGTTATGGTGAATGATATCTCGAAAAAAACAATAAACGTCGTTCCTCGCTCCGGCCACCAAATTGAGATTTATTTCCTCGTGGTGCAGTTTCTTTTTAAGGCTGCGCACAATATCGACGGCCATTTTTTTCTGCGCGCCCGCGCCACCCACGGCAAAGGTAAGGGTGAGCGGATGACGGTGGCGAGCTTCAATTTTTATTCCTTTTAAAAACTGCCGAACGGTTTCCGAAAATTTTTCGCGATAGCGTTGTTCGGGATCAAGATTGATTATGCGTTCGGCTAAATCTTTTTTTAAAGTTTCAAGCTGTAGACCACCAAGGTTTTCTTTCGGCAGCGGAAAACCGGTAAGAAAAATATTCTCCTCGCGCACGCCATAAAGCTTAAGCCGTTCCACCACCCTTCGGCAGGGTGCCAGATACTTAACCCGGCTTTTCCCCGGGTTCTGCGGCACCCAGGCGCGGCTGATATCCGCGTCGCAAATCACCGTATAGATATCGTTTTTGAAATCATGCTCTTCGGCAAAAAAGGCGACCGTAAAAAAAGTGGTAATGAGCGGGATGTCTTGAGTATTAAGAAAATCCACCAAATTTTTCCCCCAACCGCCTCGGATAAAATGATAAAGCTGATTCACCTGCATGACGGAGTAGGAAAGATCGCGGCGCGGATAAAAATTGGGGATGCGCTGGAAATAATCCATGAGTCCAAACAAAAAATTTCCCACCACCGGCAGGCTGCTTAGGCGAGAAAAAAATTCATATACCTTTCGTGTTTCCTGCCAGAGGCGGGAATCTTTCTTCGGAATTCCCTGATAATTGTTGGCGATAAGCACCTTACCCGTGGGAGAAAGCTGCCTAAGAGGGTAGGCCGCGCGCTGGTGGCCATAACCCATATCCACGGCAACAATCCAAGCTTTGTAGTCCATAAAATTAGTTTCTTTTGTTTTTGGCGAATAAAAACCCCATTTTTTTATCGAACTTGGAAGGAAAAACTTGAACACCGAATCCGTTTTCACGCAGACGCTCTTCAATCTCCTGATAATTTCTTCGATTGTAATTATGATATTCCATAATTATTGCTCCAATCTTTTTATAATCTTCCGGGCCCAATCCTTCGATTACCTCATACTCCCCTCCTTCGATATCCATTTTAACCAGATCTACTCGCGAAATTTTTTCCGCCAAAGGCGGACCAGTCTCCCCTCGGCTTGAGCTCGGGACGAAAGCGGGCTGAAAAGAAGCCAGTAAATTTCCAAGGGGCTGGGCTTGAACGGTAGCAGTAGTAAGTTTACTCTTTTTTTTCTCTTCCACCAAGGCGTGGCTGTGGCTGTCGGCGCTTATTATCAACTGCCTCCGCCCCGCCGCGCGCGCTATGGCTCCTGCTATTATTTTTATGTTCGCCAAGCCGTTCTCCTTTATGTGCTCCTTTAAAAGAGCGAGGTTAGCGCTCTCGGGTTCAACCGCCACAATAAAAACATCCGGGTTAAGAGCGCGGGCATAGATGGTAAACAATCCGCTGTGCGCCCCAATATCAAGAATGGAGTTCGTGGCGCTTTTAATAACTTCTTCGGCGATACGATATTCGCGTAATTTAAAAATTTCCGCCGCCACACTTTTGTCGGCAACATCGCGGATGGTTATTTTATAGGTATGGCCATTAAAGCTGATTTTTTGTCGTTCCATAGCTCACCGATAGTATACAAAAAAACAAATAAAAAAGCTACCCCGCTACCCGCCGTTGTTTAAGTTAAAAAAAGACCGTCAGGAAATGACGGCCTTGCCTTGATATATCACCGCCAGCGATCTTTGAGCGGTAAAAGCATCACAGAGATGCACCAGCCAAGCTACCGACGGAAGCTTCGTGTCGCGTGTCCAACCGGGAGTGTATACGCCGTAGTGCCAGACCGACCCTTCCGCCACCTCTTCAATAAGCGCGGCATCGAGTTTTTTGGCCAAAGCGAATTTACGCCAGGCCGCGGCGGCAACGCGGCCATGATCGGGGCCGTAATGTACATCGCCCACATCCTCTTTCTTCCAGGTGTCGGAGATAATCGTTGCCGCGAGCGCGACATCGACGGCGCGCGGATCGGGAGTGAGTGTCGCGTCGAGCATTTCGGGAATGTACCGCGCTAGATCCGGTACGAGAACGCACGATTCGACGATGCTCCGCAGTGTGCCATGTCGTCCATTCTGCCAATATGGGTGCATTCGCCCGCTCCTTGAAGCATGGTCGGTGTAGAAGATGATAGGCACAATACAGAGAAAGGATGAGACCGCCTCTCGGAGCGCTTGATCGCCAATGCGTTCTATCCCGTATTTCCAAAGGGCTTTTAGCTCACTTTCGAGCTTGGTATCCCAAACACCAACCTTCTCGAGCCGTTCTTGCAGGGCTTTCATTTTTTCTCCCAGAGATGGTTAAGCCAAATTATAGCATAACCACGATGCTTGTCCACCGCTTTTTACGGCGAAGACGGTGAGTGTTACGTTTAAAATATATAAAATTACTCCCCGTTACGGGGAGTAATTTTATCTGTTCCGAGGCTTGGATTCTGCGCCCCGCCGGCGCATGGGCCGATGAGGCCCAGAACCTAATTTGTTCCGAGGCTTGGATTCGAACCAAGATAAGCGGCTTCAAAGGCCACTGTCCTGCCGTTAGACGACCTCGGAAAATTTACACCTTTAGCTGTCGTCTCATGGCAAGACTGCTTGAAAGCATGGTCAAAATAAGAACGGCTAAAGTTTGAATTCCAAACAGGTACAGCATATGCGACTGATAGTAATTTGTCAAGGAGAAACTTGAGGGGAAAACAACGCCTAAATAACGGTCTACCCAGCGAGAAGCGAAGAGCACAATTATCATTGTTGCGCTAATGCTCAAAACGGTAAAAATTACCGATTCTACCAGATACGGCCCGCGAATAAACCAGTTGTTGGCCCCCACCAAGCGTTTGATGCTAATCTCCGCGCGCTGGCTATAGATCGCCACGCGAATGGTGTTAAAAATAATTAAAAATGAGATGAGCGCGAAAAGCAGTGTTACGCCCAAACCAACTTTCTCAATTCGATTGGTGATGGCTTGAATACGATCGAGCGCCTCTTCGTGCCCTTCAAAACTCTTGCCCTCAATAAGATGCTCGTATTCGGGAACATTCAGCGCCTGGATTATTTTTTTATAGTCTTCCGGTTCTTTGGTTTTTACGATAATGGTGGGGCCAAAAGGGTTGCCGCCGAGCTCGCTTAACGCTTGCAGCACCTCGGTGCTCACCTGGTGCCGTATCTTAAAGGAATCAAGCACCTGTTCCCGAGTGAGGATCTGTGTTTCTACTACCTCTGGAAATGATTTTATATAAGCCGTCACTTCTTTCACGTTCCGGTCGGTGGCTTCGGCGGTAAGATAAAAGCTCACATTAATCTCTTGCTTTACCAGCCGCACCGACTCTTTGGTGAGAACATTGAGCGACCAAAGGGTATTAACGGAAAGCAACATGAGAATCAGAATAAATACCGTCATGAAAGACAGGCCGAGATTGCGAACTAAATCTTGGAACGCGAATTTAAAGATACGAAGAAACGATGGCATAAACTTGTAGATTACAATACATATTTTCCTTCCGTCTCGTCATTGATAATTTTGCCTTCGGCCAGGGTAATCACTCTCCGGCGCAAACGATTCACCACTTCACGATTGTGCGTAACCAAAAGAACGGTGGTGCCAAATTCGTTAATTTTCTTTAGGATTTCGATAATCTCGTCGGCGTTGATGGTATCCAAATTACCGGTCGGCTCATCGGCAATAATTACTTTTGGCCGATGTACCAGGGAACGCGCTATCACCACGCGCTGCTGCTCTCCACCCGAGAGCTGGTGGGGGTAGCGATCGTGTTTGTTCGCCAAACCAACAATGCTTAAGACTTGGGGGACAACCTGCGCGATTCTTGAGGAATCTACCCCGGAAACCTCCAAGGCAAAAGAAACATTTTCAAAAACGGTTTTTTGCGGCAGTAGTTTAAAATCTTGAAAGATTACCCCGATTTGACGGCGGAGGTAGGGCACCACATTCGGCCGGATATCCGTGATGTCCCAGTTGCCAATCTCAATTTTTCCTTTCGTGGGTCGCTCCTCGGCGATAAGCAATTTTACGAGAGTTGTTTTGCCGGCGCCGCTTTGCCCCACCAAAGAAACGAACTCGCCGGGCTTGATATGTAAATTAATATCGCGCAGTACGACCGAGGAGGAGGTGTAAAATTTTGATACGCCCTGAAGATTGATCATAGAAGCACGAATTTTATTTACGAATCAGCGCAAATCGTTGTCTTAATTATACCATACCTGTTTAAAATAAAAAATCCAACTTGATGAAAGTGTGGATATATTAAAAAGAACTTGAGCCGACCATGGGAATCGAACCCATGACCTACGGTTTACGATACCGTCGCTCTACCAGCTGAGCTAGGTCGGCGTAGTAAACAATTGTACCCTCGATTTACCTAAAATGTCAACAATAAATTGAGTTGTGTTACGGGGTTGACACATCGCTCCCTACTCCGGTATTATTTAGGGAGTTTCATTTCTTCGGCCGATGCCGAAAGGAGGACGATCATGAAAAAGGTTCGAGCCTACTCGATTACGGCAAAAGCGATAGCGGAAGAGCGGGAACGGGTGGATGGCGACCTTTCCAAATTCGACATTTCTCGAGTCATCAAGCTGGATGAATTCGAGCTTCCCCCGCTGGGGAGGAGTGATGTTCACCTTCGCATCCTGGCGGTCTCCGCGGAGCACAACGTGGACCACGCCGCGCTCGCCGATACGGTAAACATCGTCGAGATCCGAAACGGGAAGATCTACCCCGGAAACAGCGCGCTCGCCGAGGTGCTTGAAGTTGGAGAAGGGGTTGCCGGTTTCAAGCCTGGCGACATCGTCGTCACCCACTGCAACGGGGAACCAGACATGTACGGCTACCCGTTGCGAATTTGGGCCTATGATCAGCCGGAGTCGATCGGGTGGTATGGGGAAGAAGCGGTGGTCGGTGAGTGGCAACTCATCAAAGCGCCCCTCGAGTGCGGACTCGGCCTTTGGGAGATTGCCGCCCTGCCACTGCGCGCGCCGACGGCCTATGACCTCTGGCGTCGCGGACGCGACATCTTCCACATCAAAGTGCCGCGCGAAAAAATCGCCAGCCTGAACGTTCTCGGTTTCGGCGGCGGCGTCTCGGAGCTCTTCCTCATGCTCGCTAAAGCAGAGGGACACCGCGCTTTCTTCTGCTCGGGCAACACGCCCCGCCGGGAGCACCTCGAGAAACTCGGCATCGAGCCCATCGACCAGAAGATCTTCAATCGCTTCGCGACCGGCGACGATGTGAAGGCCTTCAACAAAAAAATAAAAAACATCACGAATGGCGTGGGCATGCACATCGTCTGCGACCTGCTCCGCGGCCCCGTTTTCGCGGCCGGCCTCGCCGCCCTCGCGCGGGAGGGCGTGAACGTGAGCGCGGGGTGGCAGCTCGAGAAGAAAATAAGCTACGACTCCGCGAACCTGTCGGTTAGGCAAATCACCCTCGACCATATCCACTACGAGACGGTGGAAGGGTGCCACGCCGCTACGGCGCTCTATGGCAAGATTTTTCGCCCGGCCGTGCACCAAGAGATCTACTCCTTCGAGGATCTGCCGCGCGCCATGCAAGAGCTTTACTTGAATTCGCAAACTGGCATTCCCGTCGTACGCGTGGCCAAGGACATGCCGGAAGCAGTGCGCCATCTAATCTAGAAATTATTTAAAACCAGCCTCAAGCCTCCCGCTGTCCATCGGGGGGCTTTCTTTTTTATGGAGAGCTAGTACTCTGTCTTCTTTCGCTCTTTCTTTAGTTCGGAACGGTGTTTCTTCTCTCCCAGCCTTTCTTCTTTCTTTCCCCGGGATGGTTTTGTGGCGATGCGCGGCTTGGGTTTTTCCAAAGCTCTGTTTATTAATTCTTGAAAAATCGCCAAGGCTTTTTCTTTATTTTGAGCTTGCGAACGTTCTTCATCGCAATTGACAACTATTTCGTCACGCTTAGTGAGCCGGCTCTTGAGATTTTGGCGAATAAGATCTTTTTGCCATCCGGAAAAAACCGTGGAGGCGCCGACATTCCAGTGCAGCTGGGCTTTACTCGAAACTTTGTTTACATTCTGTCCGCCCGGGCCGGAGGAACGAACAAAATCAAAAGTTATTTCAGTTTCAGGGATATTTGTTTCTCTTGATTGCATAGGAGGTGTTCATTACTACTTTCAAATTCTGCCATATAATTTGATTAACGACGTACGATTCCATTTTACCCTAAACTGTAAAAAAATAAAACATCCTCCGCCTAGGCGGAGGATGTTTTGGTTTAGATGAACTCGTGCTTATAGAGCTACCACCGACCAAACGCCGCCAACACCATTGCCGGTTGTATCACCGGCTTTCAGATCGCCTTTCCAGAAATAGAGCGGCATGCCGTTGTAAGTAACTTGAGATTTGTTGTCGGTTTTTTCCTCGGTTCTCTCCGCAGTTTCTACTTTTCCGGTGACACCGGCTCCGGCAGTTGGGGTCCTCTTGGATAATAAGGGGGGCCAGTTTTTGGCGCAGACGCCATAACAGGTACTCTTTCCGGCGGAATCATCCTTTTTAGTGTAGAGTGTCATGCCATTGTTGGCAACTAAAATTTTACCAAGCGAGCTGTCTCCGACTTTAAGCGTCGCCTTTTTGTTATCCATCTCGGCTTTAAAAGCATCATTGGCCGCTTTCTTCGCGGCTTTCATGCTTGCCAAAGCTTCTTCTCTAGCCTTCTTTAGAGCGGCTTTGGCCGCTTCAACCGCGCGCCGATAATCGCCTTCAGCTTTTTGGAGCATAGCCCGATAGTCGGCATTGGCTTGTTTTATAGCCGCCGCCTGCGCTTGCACCGCCGCGGGAGCCTTTGTTTCAGTCATCTTTGCTTCCTCGGCGAACGCCGGAGCGGATAAGGAAAAGGCAAAAATGAGAGACATTATAAGAGTAGAAAATTTTTTCATAGTATATTAAAAAGTTTTATTATTAAAATATCTCGACCTTTGGATATAGTATAGCACAAAATTACAAAATAATCCCCTCTCTGTTTTCTTGATTTTCTTTGTTTAGAATATAGACATCGCAATTATAATCATCTATCCCCACGAACTCAGCCTCATGATTGATGATTGCCAAAAGCGGCCGGCAGGTAAAACAGCCGTCCTCCCCCGCCGGACATTTAAAACGCATAATCTGGCGCGCGATTTTAATCTGTTTGGCAACATCCAATACTTTTTCCCGGGCGGTTTCCAAATCGGGCAGTTCTTTGGTCGTCAAAGTATCGCTGCTGTCCAAATACCAATAGCTGGCTTTAGAAACCGGACGCTTTTGGCATTCATTAACCAGTAAAAGATAGATGGGAAGCTGAAGCGAGTCGGGGTCTTCTTCCGATTTTCCGGTTTTAAAATCAATAATGTGGACGCTGTCGGAGTCGGGCAGATATTCCAGCCAGTCAATTTTTCCGCAAAGAATAATGTTGTCTTCCTCGGATATCCAGAAATAGGGCAGATTCATTTGAATTTTTACCGCGAGACCGCTCAAGGGGCCGGGATTGCTCATCACCCGGCGCAACATTTCCTGACCACGCAGTTTATATTTGTATTCCACCGTATCCTCAAGAAACCCGCCCTTTTTGCCTTGTATCTTTTCCCAAGCTTTATCAAATTTGGCAATAAGCGATTCTGAAAAACGAGATTGTCTGGGCAACACCGAAAGTGACTCCAAGACCTCGTGCACCGCCTGGCCAAGTGCCAGGGATGGGCTCATGAGCTTGATTTTATGATTTGTTTTTGGATCCTTATACATCGCCTTTAGGTAGTAGGCGCGCGGGCAACGTAAAAAATCGCTGATGGTGGTGTGTGAGACCCAGGTGGCGGTGTATTTATCCATACGATACTGGCAAATTTATTTCTTTAGATGTTTGAAGTACTCCACCTGGCGCAGGCGTGTTAATGCTTCGGCTTTGGTTTTGTAGGGGCCGCCGAGGTTCCGCCGGGTTTTCTTAGAGATAACGTAATAGCCTTTGGATCGTTTGACGATCATAATTTATCGTATTTGGTGTGCTTTCCCTTTGATTTTTCTCTCGGGTACTTTAGAGCATTTTTTTCTATTTTTCTCTCACTGACGGCGGCCAAGTCAATGCCAAAATCATGCGCCATGATAAGTAAATAATTAAAAACATCAGCCAGCTCGTCCCCTATTTCTTCCTGATGAGTTTTAAGATATTCCTGGATTTCTTCTTCGCTTTTCCATTGAAAATGTTCCATTACTTCTCCGGCTTCCAACGCTAAAGAAATAGCCAAGTCTTTTGGCCGATGAAACTGCTGCCAATCGCGTTCGTTACGGAAATTGATAATTTTTTCGGTGAGGGTGGTGATGGAGGACATAGAGCGGGATACGAGAATCGAACTCGCATCTTTAGCTTGGGAAGCTAACATACTACCACTGTACTAATCCCGCAGGTAAAAGGCAGGAGCGACCCTGCCTTTTGAGACTACTTTTTGAGCGCTTGGAGTGGATTATGCACGCTCATGTACAGATGAATGGACGACTTTCTAAGTAAAGCGTCCAGGTATTTATCAATTGTGGGAAACCGGAGAAGAATGTGCCGAGCTTTTACTTGTTCTTTTGAAACCATCTTTCCTTTGGCATCTTTAATTTTTTCTACGCGCCGATCGTCTACCCGCATAACATGATAACCGTATGGTGTTTCTACCAAAGTCTGCGACAACTCGCCTTTTTTTAGCGCGAACGCCGCCGCCTCAAACTGCGGCACCATCTCCCCTCGGGCAAACCAGCCGAGGTCTCCCCCGTTTGCGGCCGTGCCGTCTTCACCATATTTTTTGGCAAGTTCTTCAAAGTTACCGCCATTTTTTACCTGATTTAAAACATCTTGGGCGCGCGTTAACACTTCCGCCACTCGGGATTGATCCGTTTGAATTTTTTCGGCAAGTTTATTTTGTAAAATGTACGGGCGCATCACCTTTACTTCGTAGGTATCCATATTCCAGCCATAGCGGCGCGCGAGCTCGCGGTCGGCGTCGGCCACTGTTTTAAATTGCGCCAATACTGTATTTTTGATGTCTTTAATGTCCTGCTCTTCAACTTTGGCGCCATACGCATTGGCCGCTTGCCTAACAAGAATGTTGTTGATGAGCCGGAGAATCACCTGATCGGACATTTGTTCGGCTGTTAGGTTGGCGCCCTGGCCGTTAATGGACTTATCGTAGTCGCGCAAAACATTAATCGCCTTAAGGTCGTCAACATAGTCGCTGTAGAGCGCGGTTTCACCATTGACTTTTAGGGCCGGCAAGCGGAGCGCCTTGGCTACGGCAACAGTAAAAGGGTCGAAAGCCGATTTGGCATAAACACGATAAATAGTGATACCGAGCGCGCCCACAAGAACGGCGACAATAAACCCCAGCAAACCGAACAAAAATATTCTAACGTTCTCGCGTCTTTTGGGGTTGCTTTCGCTTGGTTTAATTACTTGTTCCTCCGAAGTGGTTGTCGCTTCATGATCCATACAAAAAATTAAAAAATTAATTATTATTGCCAAAGAAATATCTCCACCACCTTATCGGGTTGGAGAGACTATTAGATTCTACGCCTTTTATTTTTTCTTGTCCAGCCGTCAACCGCTCGGCCGATCCGGAGATAATTGCCATCTGTTCTCCCTCCTTGAGGAGGTTTAACTCGGTACGGGCCTTTTCTTCTACGTAAGCGGCCGAGCGGACATATTTTAGGGCATCGAGAGTTTTTATTTTTTTAGCTTCCAGGCGTTTCGCTTCGCTTTGGAGACGTTTAATTTCTTCCTGTACTTGATAATTTTGATAAAAAGCGCGGGCATAGGTTATGCTCAACAACAACAATACGGCCAACGCGATGGCCAAAAACCAACGGGAAGCAAAAAGAGTCTTCAGCTTGTTTTCTCCTGGTGAAGACATAGATAGAATTTAGTAGCGCTTCTATTATATCATTTCTTGGTCTTGTTCTCCAAGGACTTCGTTAAACTGTTCGAGGCAATCGTGAATTTTTTTATCAATAACCGTAAGTTCCGCTTCGCTAAGTTCGGGGAGAAGATCTGTAAAACTTGCGTAAACACTCTCGTCATTCTTGAGATAATAGTCGGTGCGGTAGGCTTCCTCGCTTTGTAAAATCAAATTTTGGACCCGCTCTGGTTTGCGCACACGCGGTATTTCCAAAGCTAAATTCTTATCTTTGGTCAAGACCGTGATAGTGCCGTAGTTAAAAATCGCGGCGCCCACTCCGCGCCGGCGCACCATAATATCCTTAAGATCGTGGTAGCCGATGGACGAAACCACCTCGTCAAGCCAGGAGGCTCGATTGATATCGGCGAGACGCTCGGAAGTTACAACAATGTAGTTGTGATAATTGAAAAACCAGGTACGCAGAATTATATAAATTCCAAAGATTATCCCGAGCGCAAAGAGTGAGCGGCCCCACCAACCTCTGGCCAAGAGCCAAAAAGTAAAAAATGCGGTAGTAGCGAGGAAGGCCAGACCAAACGCGTACTTCCACCACTCCGCCAAAGCGGAGGAACGGATAACTTCGATAATTTCCTCATCTTCGCGCAAATGAATTTTTTTAGAAAGAGACATGTTGTTTAATGTGTCAGAAGCTCACGCGCCACTTTCCGATCGTCCCAGGGAATTCTTTGGCCGTTCGCGACACAGATAACCGGCTCGGTGCCCTTGGCGGTGATGGCGACGACATCGCCGGGCTTGGCTAGAGAGAGGGACAGAGCGATAGCTTTTCTGCGATCCACTTCAATGAATAAATCCAACCCGTCTTTTTTTCCGGCGCCCCGCGCGCCCCGGGCAAGCATCTCGGCGATAGCGCGCGGATCCTCATCAAAACAATTAACATCGGTAATAACTACATAATCAGTGAGTTGGCCGGCAACTTCGCCCATGGTGGCGCGCTTGCCAACGTCCCGCCCGCCGCCGTCCGAACCAATAACGCCAATTACTTTACCTTGGGATGAAACGAGTTCGCGCAGTGTGGTAAACAGCGCCGTGAGGCTCATCGGCTCGTGAGCGTAATCCACCACCACTTTGAACGGCTGTCCTTCATTAATAAACTCCATCCGGCCCGCGACCAGTTTGACGCTTGCTAGTCCCGCGGATATTTTTTCATCGGAAATATTTTGCGAACGTCCCACGGCCAGGGCCGCGAGAGCGTTGTAAACATTAAAATTACCGATGATATTGAGGTGAAACGATTTATTGTTTACTTCAAAATCTACTCCGCAATCATTGGAACGAATTATTTTCCCCATGATACATAATACGTGATGCGGGATACGTGAATTTAATCCAAAGCCGTACTTTTCATCAGCTGAAAAATTAAGATAGTATCCGGCTTCGGGATCATCGCTGTTTACCACGGCAACTTTGAGAATCTTTTTTCCCGCAATAATTTTACGAAGCGAAGAAGACAGCGCGGCAAACAACTTGCCCTTGGCTTTCTTCAGGTTGGCAAATCCGCCGTGGCGCTCGGAGTGCTCGGTGCCAAGATTGGTGAATACGGCTATGTCATAATTTAGGCCATAATGCCGATATTGCAAAATTCCTTCCGAGGAAGTTTCTACAACAGCGTAGCGGCAGCCGGCCTTTACCATCGCTCGAAGCATTTTTTGTATCTGGCCGCGGCCGAGCATGGTCATTTTTTTATCGTTTGCCCAGTGTTGGTCGCCGATTTGAAACTCCACGGTCGTGAGCATCCCCACTTTATATCCGCCGGCTTCCAAAACCGAGGCGATAAGCTGGCAGGCGGTGGATTTACCCTTGGTTCCGGTTACGCCGACAACAATAAGCTCGCGGGCTGGACGGCCGTAGTACCAATAAGCGGCTGCTGCTAAACAAAAATGGAGGAGAAGCTTGATTTTCCCGCTTAAAAAAGACATAAATTACTTTACCAGAACAAAGTAAGCAGAGTAAGTTTATAAGCAATTAAGCATGCGATGCTTATTCTGCTTACTCTGCCTAATCTGCTTAGGACTTCAAAGAAACTTCATATACCACCTGCTCGAGCTTGTGGAAGGACTGTTTGGCCTGATCGAATTTCTGGCGATTATAGCCGGTTAAATCCATATCCACTAACTCGGAGATAATTTCTTCGGCGGTAGCATAGCATTTTTTTACCATATCAAATTTTCTGTCAGTCGCGGATTTAATGGCGTAGCGCAAAAGCTCGCCGGGTAGATCGCAGAGCCCGCCAATGTAGGTGTCGGAATCAATGTTCAACTCTTTAATTTTGCCAATGGTCTTGCCGGAAAGATACTGATTGAAGAGTACGGCCTCGGTGTATTCCTCAAGCGCCGCGCGATACGACCCTTCGGTAAACAAATCCGCCTCACCATTAAATTTTTTGTTGAGTTCCAGAAGCAACTCCTTCGCGTGCTTAAGATGGTTTTCCGAATCCTCTCCCCCATCGCGTTGCATGGCAAAAATGGCCTTTTTGGACAAATGCTGGGCGTCGCCGGCGGCTTTAATGACTTCCCTTCTTTTCGCGGCGTAACCCAATAAATCTTGGCGGATAGTGTCTAAATATTTTTTGTCGAGCATAAGTGTATTATGTATAAAAAAATTAGTATACGTTACGAGTTCAGTATAGCATCTATTTACCCATGTCTCAAGAGCCGCGATAAAAACAAAAACTCCTAAATAAGGAGCTTCGTTTGTGGGACGGCCGGGGAATCTCACTGCTCGCCCGTCCGCCAAGGCGGACGGGACTGCGCTTATGGAAACCTTCGGGTTTCCACATACCTTCCTCCACAATGCGGGGAAATACTTTCCCCGCCACCCCTTTGTTCGATTCCCCAATCGCTCAAATAAAAATACTCCGCCTTGGCGGAATATTTTTATTTGTGGGACGGCCGGGGATCGAACCCGGGACCTTATCCTTAAAAGGGATCTGCTCTACCAGCTGAGCTACCGTCCCGAAATACTATAAATTTGAGCTATCCCGATTTTGGTCGCCTAAGGCGACCGCAAAATCGAGGATCCGCGATCCCGACTAAGTCGGGATCGGGACCGTCCCGAAATACTATAAATTTGAGCTATCCCAAACAAATTTACTGAAAAAATAATACCATAATTATTTTAAAAAATCAAGAGACTCCGGTTTTGAAATGACCCGAGTTGGATAACTCGGGTCGGAACTAGTTGGCGCATCGGCCGGCGCAGGCCGGACTTTCCCGATCAAAGCGCTCGCGAACGCTGGAATTTTCGGCGACGACATTACATTTGGCGCACTTCCAGCCGGAAAGTTTGGGAGGCGCGATCTGGAAACGCCAAACGTGCTCGGTGGGAATTTTCGGCTCCGGCTCACCAACGTCCGTCAAGAAGTTGTAAACTTCCCGGAATGCCTCCTGGCCGTTGTCCCGAACCCAGCGCCGAATCTCCTGGCCATCATAGAAACGAAGAACACATTTAACTATGCTTCGTGTTTCCTTGGCCATTTCAATTACCCAATTTTCAGCCTGCTCCATGCGCTCGATGTTCAAGGCGCTACCGGAGTGACTGTTGCCGATCTCGGCATCGTGAAATTCCAACAGCATCATGCTTTGTCCTCTTTAGTCGGTGAGATAAACCGGCGTAACGAGCTTGATGGAAGCGATCTTATTCACGAATCGATCGGGTATCGTGGCCGGTTTCTTCTCCACCCATTCTTGGACCTCGCGATCCGGCCCATTGAGATTGGGAACGGTTTTGGTCTGGTACTCGAGCTTGGCCCCGAACAACTTCTCGTAGATATGCTGATTGGTTATGCCTGTGACGAGCGTGCTTCGTCTTAGTTCGGTGACGTGGATTTTGAGCTCACGCCCCGGTGTAAGCGCCTCGAGCTCATCCTTGAGCTTTTGAGCGTCCACGCCCGGCTGGGGAGTAACGATAAACCGAACAGGTTCCGTATGCATCGCGCGTCTCCTTTTCTCGGTTTTACCGAGTTTTGGTTTCCTAAATCCTAACATGGAAATCGTGAATTGTCAACGGATTGATGTTACTTGAATTACGAAAGTGGCGTTGGCAGTTCAGGCATGGCCAACCCACCCCTTCCCCGCGATCTCACGACTTTACAGACTTTGGACTTTACAGACTTTACAGACTATCAATAATCTCTACAATTTTTTCTTCTTTGGCGCGGGGGAGAAGCTCGTGCAGGCGTTTACCGAGGCGGGCGAGCTTGGTCGGATCGGCAATCAGCTCCTTCACGATTTGCGTCAATTTTAATCCGCCGTCAATTTGCTCCGGTAATAAAATCACGGCTTGGCGATCCGCGAAATACCTCGCGTTATCCTCCTGGTGGGTTCCGCCCATAGGCACAATCACCGCCGGCTTAGACAATGCCGCAAGTTCAGCGAGAGTGGCAAACCCCGCTCGCGCCACCACCACGTCAGCCACGGCGTAGGCGTCTTTCATTTCATCCGTAAAAAATTGATAAACATGGTAATTGGAAAAAACTTCGGCGGCCCGTTCGGCAAGATCATGCGGGCGTTCGCGGCCAACGAGGTGAATAACGTGCCAATCCTTGGGCCAATTACCGAGTGCCTCCAAAACAATCTGGTTGATGCTGGCGGAGCCGGTGCCGCCGCCCAAAGCAAAAATTACCGGCGCGCCTTCCGGAATGTTAAATTTTTTTCTCGACTCGCGAACATCCGCTATTCTCAAATCGCGGGAGGGATTGCCGATCCATTCGGATTTTTTTGCGGGCAACTTACCCAGATTATCGCGGAGAGCGGTGGTAATTTTCCGCGCGAACGGAAACATCAGTTTGTTGGCAAGGCCGATTCGAATATCTTGTTGGTGCACCCAAGCCGGAATTCCGAGGATGGCTCCGGCCCAATGCAGGGGTACGCTTACAAATCCGCCGCAGGAGACGAGCAGATCGGGTTTTTCCTGCCACAAAAAAAATAACGATTGCCAAAAAGCGATTGTTATTTTAACGAGATCAAAAAAATTTAATATAGAAAAATAACGGCGCCATTTGCCGGCGCCAATGGCAAAAAAAGGGATGCCGTATTTTTCAACTAGCTCACGCTCCGGACCGGTCTTCGTGCCCACCCACACGAATTGAGTTGCCGGATCGCGCGCGCGACATATTTCGGCGACAGCCAAAAGCGGCATCACTGGCCCGAGCGTACCACCGCCCGAGAAAACAATTTTCATACGGTTTCTTTATCCAACTTCTCTACTTCCAAAATCAAGTCTTCCAATTTATTTTTTGCCTCCTCCAAACTGACGCGGTTCTGCATGGGATATCTCAAATTTACCTCAAAAGAAATCATTTTTTTGATTAGCTGTTCCGCTCTGTCCCATTCTTCTTGAGGCAACCCGGATTTAAAAATACCGAAAACTGCTTTCAGACAAATGCCGAATTGATAAACCATTTCTGAAGTCTTTACCGGCGTCTCTTCCCTAATTATTGCCTCGGGCGGAAAATATATCATTTTACCCATCCTCCCATTCATCCCGGCATCGGCTAAATAAAGTCCGTCAAAATCAAACAGCAAACCCCGGTTTTTTTCTTCTTCTTCAATCACGCCTAGATTATCAATCGAAATATCCTGCAAAATCAAGCCGTTTTTTTCCAAGAAAATAGCGCCGGACAAGCAGTCCTTCACCGCTTTTAATATCTCGGCAAGGGGAGTGCTTTCGTTTTTTAAAAGATCTTTTACTGTTTTAAGCTTTAACTCCTCGACGATGGTTTTTACACCATGTAAATCAAACTCCCTAAACGCGACAACATTATCATGGGGCTCAAGTTTAGAAAATTTTTGGAGGGCCGCGTGGTGAATTTTCAACTCTGATTTATTAAAAAACTCTTTTTCCGAAGTTTTTTTAAACACCGCGGCTTGTTTGTAGAGATCTTCAACGCGGCCGACTCTTCTCTCGTGGGGGGCCACGGCAATATCAAAAAAAGACGCCAGTAAATTTACATCGCTGTAATTAAGCTGGCCGAGCTCCGCCTCTTTCGTCAAACGCTGTTTAAGCTCTTCGGCTACGGCCGAGCGGATTCTGTTCATTCCCGCCTTTAACTCATCTTTCTCATCCTGGAGAACTTTAGAAGAAATATGCTTAAACTGATACTCGTCAATAGCCGTCTCGTTCTCAAGGCCGCCAACTACGGCGGTAATTTTTTTATCTTCCTTCTCCGCGGGCTGATTTCTGCCAAATAATTTCTTCGCCAATCTTTTTAAAAAATGCTCTCTCTCCGGCTGGCTGGTTAATTTTTTTAACTCGGACACGATTCCGTCCACATATTTTTTTATTTCTCTGCCGGTAACCGGCTTTTCCTCGGCAACCAATCTTTCCAATAAATCAAAACCAGCCGTTTCTGATTTTTCAGCCGGTTTAATATGAACGATATTGGTCTCTTTCATAGCTTAGTAATCTCGAAGTTTTGACACAATTTCGGTATGCGAGATTTTTTCCAAAGCTTTGGCTTCAATTTGGCGAATGCGCTCGCGCGTGACGCCGAATTCTTGACCCACTTCTTCTAAAGTATGGGTGACGCCGTCGGTAAGACCGAAACGCATTTCCAGAATTTTCTGTTCGCGCGGGGCCAGGTCCTTGATCGCCTGGAATACGTAGTCGCGTAAAATCTGGAGACCGGCGGCGCGATCGGGAGAAACATTTTTCACGTCTTCAATAAAATCCGAGAGTTGCGTGTCCTCATCATCATCACCGATCGGAACCTCTAGCGACATCGTATCTTGTGAAATTTTGATGATGTGATGAATCTTTGCCACTTCTTCGCCCATTTCGGCGGCCAATTCTTCGGCCGTGGGGTCGCGGCCAAGATCCTGCTGAAGACGACGCTGCACCTGCTGGAAACGGTTGATAGTTTCTACCATGTGCACCGGAATGCGGATGGTACGCGACTGGTCGGCCAAGGCGCGCGTAATGGCTTGGCGAATCCACCAGGTGGCGTAGGTAGAAAACTTGTAACCTTTGTGGTAGTCAAATTTTTTCACGGCGCGGAACAAACCAATGTTTCCTTCCTGAATAAGATCAAGGAGCGACAAACTTTTGCCGACAAATTTTTTGGCGATAGATACCACCAAACGAAGGTTGGCTTCGATGAGTTTACGCTCGGCCGATTTATCACCCCGCTCCTTGCGTTTGGCGAGCGCTACCTCTTGTTCCCCCTTAAGCAGAGGAATCTTGCCGATTTCGCGCAAATACATTTGAATAGAATCGGAAGAAATTTGCGCCAAATCAAAAGGCACCTCCATGTCGGGCTGGGCGCCCTGGAATTGCTTGAGTAATTCGGCGCTCTCTGTTTTACCGCCTAAAAAATGCGTCGCGGTTTCTACGACAGAGATACCGTTTTTTTCCATCAAATCAAGAAAACCCTCGTAGAGATCGAGATAATACTCCGGACGAGGTAGCACCCGCATCATTTCAACTTCGGTGATAAAGCTACGGTTCCGACCCTTGTGAATCAATCCCCAAATTTGCTCACTCGTCGGATCAGACACCTTTTCTTCTAAAACTGGCGGTCTTGCTTTGGATTTAGCACCCCTCGGCCGCGCGCCCTTGGGGCGGTTCGGCTTAAACTTTTTGAACTGCTGTCTTCTCCAACCCACGGCCGATTTTTTCTTTACGATTTTTTTCGCCCCGCCGCGGCGGGGCGCCGGTTTTTTCTTGACGCCTTGTTTAGTTGTTTTACCCCGCCGGTTGGCGGGGCGATAAGACTTGAAGGCCATGAACTTAAAACTTATTCCCTGAATGAAAATTTGTATTCTTTAAAGTCCCTGCAACTCCCGAAGTAAAGCTTCGACAAGAGCTCTGTCCCCCGCTCTTTCCGCCTCGGCAACGCGCTGTTGAATTTCTTTGCCGCGATTTTTTTTCCAATCTTCTTTAATTCTTGAAAAAACGCGCGCCAACTCTTTGCCCGCTTCTTCGGAAGAGAGTTCGATAATCTCTTTACCCGGTCTTAAAAGAAGCAAATCTAGCGTGTGCTCGGCATCCGCCTCACGGAGCATTTGGCGTACCAGCTCAAGGTCTAATTTCTGTTGATTATCATAGACCTTTTTAGCGATTTCGTAAAGGCCGCTCCAACTGGTATTCACAAAATACACCGATTCCAAGGCCTGGTAAAGGGCGCCAAAATTTTCCGGAAACTTAACCGCCAAAGACCAAAATTCTTGAAGGATGTGGTCGTCGCGGCTTTTGGAAAGAGACGCGGGCGGATGTGAAGTTGGGAGAGTTCTTGAAGTTCCCAAGATTCGCGGCGTGGATGAGCTTATTCGCTTGGCTTCATCGCGGAGAACGGAAAGATCAACCAGGATTTCTTCGCCGAGCCTTTTGAGCCATTCATCGCGAATAACTCCCGAAGGAATACGGGCAATCTCGGGCACGAGCAAGGCAACGGCCTGTTGCTTTTCGGTGGGATTATTTTTATTTACACTACTCAATGTTTTTTCAAAATACCACTCCAAAACTCCCTGGGCGTTCCGGACGGCGTCAAACCAAACACGCGGATCTTTTTTAATACACTCATCGGCATCTTTAGCGAAGCTTTTAGGCAGTTGGATAACTTTGACGTTCATTCCTTCTTCCAAAGCGACCCCGGCGCCGCGCTTACCGGCTGTCTGCCCGGCCGGATCGGCGTCAAAAGCCATCGCCACATTATTGCTATAACGTTTAAGAATTTTTACCTGCTCGGAGGTGAGAGCCGTTCCCGAAGCGGCTACCACGTTCTTCATACCCGCTTCATGGCAGGCGATAACATCCATCTGGCCCTCCACAACAATACTCAAGTCTTTGGCTTTGATTTCGGTTTTGGCTTTATGCAAGCCATAGAGTACGCGTGATTTATTATAGATAATCGTTTCCGGAGTATTTACGTATTTGCCGCCGGAGCGCTCGGTTTCTACCAGGACGCGCCCGGTAAACCCCACCACATTGCCGTGGGCATCGGCGAGCGGAAACATAATTCGACCGCGAAAACGATCGTAAACTCCGTGCCCAGTAGCTTCATTCGCGCCTTCGCGTTTAATGGTGAGGCCGGCGGCAATGAGATCGTTGATGCCATGGCCTTTTTTGAGTAAATATTTGGTTAATAAATCCCACTGGTCGGGAATATAGCCAATTTGCCACTCCACAATGGCTGACGCGGTAAGCTCGCGCCCCTCCAGGTATTTTCTCGCGGCTTCACCCGCCGGCATTTCCAAAAGAAAACGGTGGAAAAAATTTGCCGCGGCGGCGTTGATTTCCAGCAAGCGATTGCGCTGGCTTTGATTCACCTCGCTCGCGTATGTTTCTATTTTTATTCCGGCGCGAGCGGCTAAAAGTTTTAGAGCTTCGGGAAAATCCAAGCCTTCCATCTCTTGAATAAAAGAAAAAATGTCGCCGCCCTTGTTACAGCCAAAACAATGCCAGAACTGTTTATCCTGGTGTACCATGAAAGACGGGCTCTTTTCATGGTGAAAAGGGCAGTTGGCCTTCCAGTTCACGCCCGCTTTCTTGAGGGTAACATATTCGCCGATAAGCTGGACGATATCGATGCGATCTTTGATGGCTTGGGTGTCGGTCATACATGCCTACTTTATCATGGCTTAGTGAAGAGAAGCAATAGAAAACAGGCTGTCTGTAACAGGCTGTCTTGACAAAACAACTTAAAAAAGTATAAAATCAATCTAAAGGAGGTGCGCGATGGAAAAAAAGGACGATGACAAAGCTCTTTTTGAACGGCTTAAGAACCTCTATGAGACTTGGCCGAGTGATGGATGGGTTGGAGCGGCAGCTGTCATTGCTGTTCACGCAGAAAAAGCCTATGCCGTAGAACAAGAATTCAAGTTGCAGCATGAAAGCCTGGGTAAGCACGGTCTGGAACATCCTTACTACAAAGGCCAATGCGTTTGCCGCGAAAATCTTTAGAGGTAAAATACGGATAAAAAGCTGGTGTGGATTTCAACAGTCATAAAAATATGACTCGAGAATCCCCCCAGCTTCTTTTTTTACGCATGCTCCCACTCCTGCGCGTCTTTTAAGTAATTATCTTTTATTTTGCCAAAATATTCTTTAGCCGCCTCGTATTCATTCGGAATGACACCGTCCAAAATCGCTTCTTCAATGGCGGTTTTAATCTTACCGACGGTCGGCCCGGGCTTGAGCCCGCATTCTTTCATAATCTCTTCACCGCGAACCGGCGATTGGAACGCCAGCATTTTACCAGTTTCAAACGATTTGCCCATAGTGATTAAATTAAGTGGAAGTTACAAACTGTGGCATGACTTGTTGACCGGCTTTCCGCGCCTTACACGTTACATGCTGGGGATAAAAATAGATAATTTGTTTTCTGATTGCTTGGAACTTTCGCTCTTAGCAGGGTACACTCCACGAACAGATAAATATAGCGCGATACAAAAATTGAGTATCAAGCTTGATGTGCTCAAATTCTTCCTAAAGATATTATGGGAGCTAAAAGGGATAGACAACCAGAAGTACAGCACGCTTTCAGCTCCTTTAGCAGAGGCACGCTAGCTGGCAACTTATTACCAAACTATTCTGACCGATTGGTGTATCCAGAGTTCAACCGCCCGAAGCTTTATCCCGACGAACGTCGGGGCGTAGCCGCGGACTGTTTCGTTTACTATCCGGATACAATATACCACAAAAATGAAGCGCCCGCCCCGATGTTCATCGGGGCGGGCTTGTTGCGATGCGAACCGACCGCGTGCCGCCTAAAGCTTCAGCGGTGGC